>JALYTW010000039.1 GCA_030854075.1 Pseudomonadota bacterium | reverse complement strand
GCGGCGAGCCGCGCGGCGTCGGCCACCGCCCAATGATCGGGTTCGACCCCCGCCAGCGCGTCGAGCATCGCCGCTACCGGCGCGACCCGGTCACGCGTCCCCAGCGCCACGAAGACCCAGCTGCCTTCCTTGCGGCGCTCGGCGAGCCCCGCGTCGCACAGGATCTTGACGTGACGGCTGACTCGCGGCTGGCTTTGCCCCAATACCTGCGCCAATTCGCCGACCGACAATTCCATCGATCGCAGCAGCGAAAATACGCGCAGCCGCGTCGCGTCGGCGAGCGCACGCACGATGTCGAGGGCCAGCGTCATGTCAGCAACGTCGAAGGATGATAGGGCATGGAAGCAACATATAAAGAAATCTTTATATGTGGTCAATGTGGACCCGCAACGGCTTGTCTGCGTTCGATATTCCCGTACCTTCTCTGCCATGACTCACGGGAGCACCACATGAACCGTCTCACCCTCGCCGCCATCGGCACCGCGGCGCTCACGCTCGCCGCGTGCAGCCCGAACGCCCAGAACGAGACCGCCGAAGCAGGCAATGCGATCGCCGCCGACGCCAACGCCACGATGCAGAACGCAACCAGCGACGTCGACGCCTCGACCGATGCGGCGTTCGGATCGGCCGAAAACGCGATGGATCGCGCGGGCTCCAGACTCGACAACAGCGCGGACCGTGCCGGCGCCGCAATCGACAATTCCGCCGCGCGCGCCGCCGATGCCACCGGCAACGCGATGGTCGACGCGGGCAACGCGATCCGCCGATGACGCGACGAGCCGCCATGAACCGGCGCCCGAACAGAACCCCGGTCGGGGCCATCGTCGGTCGCGCGCTGCTGCCCGCTACGCTGCTGCTTGCCGCCTGTTCGAGCGGTAGCGACGCGCCGCCCGGCACGACCACCGCCGACGAGGACCGCCAGTTGAACGAGGCTGCGGCGATGCTCGATTCGAACAGCATCGATCTGGATGCGGTGTCCAACGCCGACGACCCCGCCAACGCCGACCCCGTCACTGCCGCCCCCGTAACCGCCGCCCCCGTGACCGCCAATGAAAGCCCAGCCCCATGACCGTGCCCAACCGCCGACTCGGCGCGACCGATCTCGAACTCGCGCCGCTCGTCCTGGGCGGTAACGTCTTCGGCTGGACCGCGGATCGCGACGCGAGTTTCGCGGTGCTCGACGCGTTCGTCGCGGGGGGTGGCACGATGATCGATACCGCCGACGTGTATTCGGCGTGGGTTCCCGGGCATCGCGGCGGCGAATCCGAAACCATGATCGGCGAGTGGCTGAAGGCGAGCGGCAAGCGCGACCACGTACTGATCGCGACCAAGGTCGGGATGATGCCGGGGGATGGTGGCGAAAAGCTTGCCCCGTCGCGCATCGCCGCCGCTGCCGACGCCTCGCTCAAGCGGCTCGGTACCGACCGGATCGATCTCTATTACGCGCATCAGGACGACGAAAACGTGCCGCAGGAGGATGTGCTGGCGGCGTTCGGCAAGCTCGTCGATGCGGGCAAGGTCCGCGTGATCGGCGCGAGCAACTTCCACGCCGCGCGGCTGAAATCCGCGGTCGATATCGGCAAGGCGGCGGACAATCTGCCCCGCTACCACGTTCTCCAGCCCGAATATAATCTGGTTAGCCGGGACAAGCTCGAGGGCGAGTTGCAGGATTACTGCATCCAGGAAAATATCGGCGTGTTGCCTTATTATGGGCTCGCCTCCGGCTTCCTCACCGGCAAGTATCGCAGCAAGGACGATCTGGGCAAAAGCGCGCGTGGCAGCCGGATGACCGAGCTGCTCGACGGCAAGGGCCACGCGATGCTGACCGCGATGGATCGGATCGCGGAGGAAACCGGGGCCACCCTCGCGCAGATCGCGCTGGCGTGGTTGATCGCGCAACCCGGCGTCACCGCCCCGATCGCGAGCGCGACCAGCGTCGACCAGCTCGAGGAATCGATGGGTGCCTTGACGCTGGAGCTGACCCGCGAACACATCGATCTGTTGACCGACGCCGGCGTATGACGCGGCACCTTCCGCTTGTGTCATAGCAACTTAATACAGTAGAACCCGCTGCAATAACTAACTGCGGGGGTGCGGGTGAACAACGTCCTTGAATTGGCGGGGGTGACCAAGAGGTTCGGCGACTTCGCCGCGGTCGACGATCTAAGTTTCGCGGTCCGGGAGGGCGAGGTGTTCGGTTTCCTGGGCGGGAATGGCGCGGGCAAGACCACGTCGATCCGGATGATCCTGGACATCCTGCGCCCGACCGCGGGGACGATCAGCGTGCTGGGCCGCGCGCCGGGGCGCGAGAACAGCCGGGATCTCGGATTCCTGCCCGAGGAGCGCGGCCTCTATCGACAGATGAAGGCGATCGACACGATCGTTTATTTCGGGCGACTGAAGGGCATGAGCGCCAGCGCCGCGCGGTTGCATGGGCGCGAATTGCTCACGCGGTTCGGGCTCGCCGACAATGAAAAGACCTCGGTCGAGAAACTCTCGAAAGGGATGGCGCAGAAGGTCCAGCTGGCGACCGCGCTGGTCAATCGTCCCCGGTTGTTGATCCTCGACGAGCCGTTTTCGGGGCTCGACCCGGTCAACCAGGGGCTGCTCGAAGACGAGATCACCCGCGCTGCGCGCGACGGCGCGACCGTAATCTTTTCGACGCACGTCATGCAGCATGCCGAACGGCTGTGCGATCGACTGCTGCTGATCGCCAAGGGTGCCAAGCGCTTCGAGGGATCGCTGGACGAGGCGCGCGCGACACTGCCCGCGCGGCTGATCGTGGTGGCACGATCGTCGCCCGCCGATTTCCCCGGGGTCGCGACCGCCAGCGCGGCCGGTGCCGGCGCGGACGGCTGGCAGCAATGGGACGTCGGGCTGCACCCGGGGGTCGATTCGGGCGCGGTGCTCGAACATTGTACGTTATCGGGGGTCGCGCTGCGGCGGTTCGAGCCGCGGCGCGCCACGCTTCACGACGTCTTCATCCATCTCGTCGGTGCCGACACCGACGCCGACCCCGACGCCGGGAGCGTAGCCGCATGATCAGCCACATCCTCCTCGTCGCGGCGCGCGAATTCCGCCAGATCGCGATGACGCGCAGCTTCTGGCTGACGCTGATGATTCTTCCTGTCGCGCTCGCGATCGGTCCGCTGACCCAGCGCTTCATGAGCAAGGACGAGCCCGATCGCGTCATGCTGATCGATCGCACCGGCGGATCGACCGCACGGGCGATCGAAGCGCGGTTCGAACTCGAACGCCAGCGCTCGATCCTGACCGACCTGTCGCGCTACGTGCAGCGGTATCATCTCGATGCCGCCGCCCCGCAGGCGCTGTGGAGCCAGCATGACCGCTGGTACAGCGATGCCGACGTGGCGCGGTTCGTCGCCGACGGCGGTGTCGCGACGGCCCAATCGGCCCTGACCTCAGCCGCCCCCGCCGGCACGCCCGCGTTCACGCCCGACAAGCTGAACTATGCGTTCCTGCCGCCGCCCGCTGCGGTTGCGGGGGCAAGCGACGCCGCGATCGATTCCACGCTCCAGCCGCTGCTCCATCCGACTGGCAAGGACGCCAAGCCGCTCGACTATGCGGTGTTGATCCCCGCCGATTTCGGCAAGAGCTCGCTCGTGCGGCTGTGGTCGAACGGCGATCCGGGATCGCGGTTCGTCGGCACGCTCCAGCCGGTGCTGACCCAGCAATTGCGGAGCCGCTATCTCGAAGCCAGCGGCCTGTCGCCCGCCGCGGCGCGCACCGCGAGCGATATCGCGCCCGCGCTGTCGATCAGCACGCCCCCGCCCGGCGGCGGTGCACGCGAACGCGTGCTGATCCGGTCGATCCTGCCGCTCGCTGCGTGCTATATGCTGATGATGAGCCTGATGCTGTCGGGCAGCTGGATGCTCCAGGGGACGGTCGAGGAGCGATCGAACAAGCTGCTCGAAACCGTGCTCGCCTGCGTCAGCCCCGAAGAACTGATGTACGGCAAGCTGGTCGGCACCGTCGGGATCGGCCTGTCGATGATCGCGGTGTGGATGCTGTGCGGGATCGGCGCGGCCTATGCGACGCAAGGGACCATCGCGGACCTGATCCGCCCCGCGCTGGAACCGCTCAATTCGGTGGGGACGATCGTGACGATGATCTATTTTTTCGTCGCGGGCTATATCGCGATCGCGATGCTGTTCCTCGCGATCGGCGCGATGAGCGATTCGATGCGCGATGCGCAAGGCTATCTGACCCCGGTGCTGATGGCGATCCTGATCCCGATCACGATCCTGATCCAGGGTATCCTGAGCGGCGGCGGCGGCATCGGGATCGAGGTGCTGACGTGGATCCCGCTCTACACCCCGTTCGCGGTGCTCGCGCGGCTCGGGTCGGGGATTCCCGCGTGGGAGGTGGTCGCGACCGGGGTGCTGCTCGCGGCATTCATCGCGGTGGAACTGGTGCTGCTCGGCCGCCTGTTCCGTGCGAGCCTGCTCGCGGCGGGATCGCGCCCCAGCTTCAAGACGGTGCTGAGCCGGATGCGGGGGTAAGGGCCGCCTGACAGGATGCCGGTCGGGCTAGGATATCCGCCCCCGCCAAACGAGGTGCCAGCCGTCAGGCTGACGGAGGGGGCGGGTAGGGAACGATTGTTAATCGTTTCCCTACCCCTTCGAACGCCTGCGGTGCCCACCTGCCCCTGGCGGGGGAGGATTTTCGTAAGAACGGATCGTCGGCCTTTGCAGACCGACACCCTTCACGCCGCGAACTGGTTCATCGTGTTGTGGGTGCCGCCCGCCTTCAGCGCGGCCTCGCCCGCGAAATAGTCCTTGTGGTCGTCGCCGATGTCGCTGCCCGACATGTTCTGATGCTTGACGCAGGCGATGCCCTCGCGGATTTCCTTGCGCTGGACGCCCTTGACGTAACCCAGCATCCCCGCGTCGCCGAAATACTCCCTGGCGAGGTTGTCGGTGCTGAGCGCGGCGGTGTGATAGGTCGGCAGCGTGATCAGGTGATGGAAGATCCCGGCGCGCGCCGCGGCATCCTTCTGGAAGGTGCGGATGCGTTCGTCGGCCTCGTCACCGAGCGGGGTGCCGTCGTAATCGACGCTCATCAGCTTGGCGCGATCATAGGCCGAGACATCCCTGCCCGCCGCTTCCCACGCATCGTACACCTGCTGGCGGAAATTGAGCGTCCAGTTGAACGACGGCGAGTTGTTGTACACCAGCTTGGCGTTGGGGATGACTGCGCGGATGCGGTCGACCATCCCCGCGATCTGATCGATGTGCGGCTTTTCGGTCTCGATCCACAGCAGGTCTGCACCGTTCTGCAGGCTGGCGATCGAATCCATCACGCAGCGATCCTCCCCGGTCCCGGCGCGGAACTGGAACAGGTTCGAGGGCAGGCGCTTGGGCTTCATCAGCTTGCCGTCGCGGTTGATGATGACATCGCCGTTGATCGTCGACAGATCGGTCACCTCCTCGCAATCGAGGTAGCTGTTATATTGGTCTCCGAGGTCGCCCGGCTGCTTGCTGACCGCGATCTGTTTGGTGAGCCCCGCGCCAAGCGAGTCGGTGCGGGTGACGATAATGCCGTCCTCGACGCCGAGTTCGAGGAAGGCGTAGCGGCAGGCGCGGACCTTCGCGAGAAAATCCTCGTGCGGCACCGTGACCTTGCCGTCCTGATGCCCGCACTGCTTTTCGTCGCTGACCTGGTTTTCGATCTGGAGCGCGCAGGCCCCCGCCTCGATCATCTTCTTGGCAAGCAGATACGTCGCCTCGGCATTGCCGAAGCCCGCATCGATGTCCGCGATCACCGGCACGACGTGGGTTTGGTAATTCTCGACCGCGTTGAGCAGCCGCTGCTCTTCGATCGCATTGCCCGCCTCGCGCGCGGCGTCGATGTCGCGGAACATCATGCCAAGTTCGCGCGCATCGGCCTGGCGCAGGAAGGTGTAGAGTTCCTCGATCAGCGCGGGCACGCTGGTCTTTTCGTGCATCGACTGATCGGGCAGCGGGCCGAATTCGCTGCGCAGCGCGGCGACCATCCAGCCCGACAGGTACAGATAGCGGCGCTCGGTCGACCCGAAATGCTTCTTGATGCTGATCATCTTTTGCTGGCCGATAAAGCCGTGCCAGCAGCCGAGCGACTGGGTGTAGTTGGCGGGATCGGCATCATAGGCGGCCATGTCGCGGCGCATGATCGCGGCGGTGTAGCGCGCGATGTCGAGCCCGGTCTGGAACCGGTTCTGGACCCGCATCCGCGCCACCGCCTCGGCATCGATCCCGTCCCAGGTCCCGTTCTGCGCGGTGATCAACTGGTTGGTGTCGGCGATGTGCTGTTGGTAGGTCACGGAGCGAATCCTTCAAGCGTTGCTGTGGTGACGCTTGTAGCGATCTTGACAGCCGCATCCGGTCAAATCGCACGAACGTTGGCGTGTGGCTGTGAAGAAGTCGGATATTTCGATGTCAGATTGTGCGTGTATTTACAATCTGCTGCGACCTCTAGGCCTTAGTAGCGAACCAGATGACATGGCGTGGCCCCTTGCCGTTGCTCCGCGCGCGGACAACTTCTTCCTCGATGCGGAATCCGGCGTCTGCCAGCCGCCGCGCGAACGGCTTGTCGGGCGCCGCCGACCAGACCGCGAGGATGCCACCGGGGGTCAGCGCCGCCCGCGCTGCCGCGAGCCCGCGCGCGGAATATAGCCCGTCATTCCCCGCCCGCGTCAGCCCGTCGGGGCCGTTGTCGACGTCGAGCAGGATCGCATCATACACCCCCTGCGCACGCCGGATCGGGATCGCGACGTCGGCGAGCATCACCGCGACGCGCGGGTCATCGAGACATCCCGCGGTCAGCCCCGCCATCGGTCCCCGCGCCCAGTCGACGATGTCGGGCACCAGCTCCGCCACCGTCAGCCGCGCCTGCGCACCCAGCACGGCGAGCGCGGCGCGCAGCGTGAACCCCATCCCGTACCCGCCGATCAGCAGATGCGGCGCGGTCCTCCCCGCAAGCCGCGCGCACGTCATCGTCGCGAGCGCTTCCTCGGACCCGCTCATCCGCGAATTCATCAGCTCGTTGCGATCGAGCACGATCATGAAATCGTCGCCGCGCCGGAACAGCCGCAGCGGTTCGCCATCGGGCACGACCGCGGTCGCCAGCAGATCGCGGGGAATCATCGCGCCGCTCTAGTCAGTCGCCACCGAAGGTAAAGGCGCTGACCCCGCGCTCGCGCTCATCGATCATCAGCGCGCGGCCGATCGGTGGCGCGCTCCGCTGCGGGCAATCCTCGCGCAGGCAGGCGCGGCAGCCGAGCCCGATCGGCGTCGCCTCACCCTTGAGATCGATACCGCGCGCGGTCGCCAGCGCCGCGCCGAGCTCAGCCGCGACTCCCAGCCCGACCGCGAATTCGACCGGAACCGCGCCGTAGCGCCGCCCCTGCGGGGTCACCGTCCGCGCCATCGTCAGCCAGCGCGCGCCGTCCTCCAGCTCGACCAGCTGGACGACGAGCGAGCCCGGTCGATCGAACGCGTGGTGGATCCGCCAGAGCGGGCATCGACCTTCCGCCTCCGCCAACGCCGCGCCGCTTGCGCCCGAGAAGCGTTTCGAGGACTGCCCTGCCCGATCGATCCGGACCATGAAGAACGGCAGCCCGCGCGCACCCACCCGCTGGAGCGTCGTCAGCCGGTGCGCGACCTGTTCGAACCCCGCGCCGAACCGCCGCTGGAGCAATTCGAGATCATAGCCGGTCGCCTCGCACGCGCGCAGGAACCGGGCATAGGGCATCATCACCGCGGCGGCGAAATAGCTTGCCAGATAGCGCCGGAACAGTCGCTCTGCGCCGCGATCCGCGAGCCCGGCCCCCTTGGCAAGCGCGTCGATCTCCGCCTTCGCCTCGATCTGCGCGAGTTGGTACGCAGCCGCGAAGGTACGCGACGCCGAATCGAGCGTTTCGCTCAATTGCAGCTGGCGCGCATGGAGATCGAGCCGCCGCAGCAGATCGGGCATCACATCGACCGGGAGGATGCGGATCGTCAGCTGGTGCTTGACGCGCAGCCGCTCGGCGATCGCCCCGTACAGGTCGCCGGCCCCCAGCCGCAGCTCGTCGGCGAGCGTTTCGGCGGCGGCATCGAGATCGGCATAATAGCCGCGCCATCGTTCGATTTCGCGGCGCACCGCGGCGACCGGGTCGGCGGGGTCGGTGGTGCTGCCCCCGCTGCCCCGTGTGTCGAACGCACGCGCGAACGCCTCCGCCCCGCCGGGTGCGCCCGCCAGCCATTCCTCGAGTTCGTTGCGATCGATCTCCAGATCGGCGAACAACGGATCGGCGAGACGGCGGCGGATCGCCTCGACACCCCCGCCCGGCTCGGCGGCGGCGAGCGTGCGCGGATCGAAATCGAACGCCTCGGCCAGCCCCACCAGCAGTGTCGCCGAGATCGGCCGCTGGTTGCGTTCGATCAGGTTGAGATAGCTCGGGCTGATCGCCAGCGCCTCGGCCATCGCGGCCTGAGTCAGTCCTGCCTTGCGCCTGAGCCGCCGCACCGCGTGCCCCGCCAGTAATTTGCGTTCCGCCACGTGCATGCTCCCTCGCCGCGGGGCGATGCGCCCGCGCTACGCGCAATGTCAACGATTTACAAAATGACTGGTATGCCAGCTAGGTCCTTGACGGCGCGACGCCGCTGCCGAGCGACGCGCGGTGGCCAGACGCGCCCGATGCTGGCTCTACGACGACAGGCCCGCCGCGCGCACCGCGCTGCCCTGAGCCGCCCGTTTCCTGGGGAGGAAAGGTGCCCGCCGCTGGTTCGCCATCGGCGGGCATTCCACCCGCTTGGAGCGCCCTGACCCCGCAAACGCCGTCGCCCGCGACACCATTCCGATGACATCAAGCCGGGTAGGAATCGTCGCCCAGCGCCCTATGATCGCCGCCCATGGCCAAGGGAATCGTCGCATCCGTCAAGCAGGACATCGTGCTCTACGGCGCGCTCGTGGCCAATCTCGGGATCGCGGTCGCGAAATTCGTCGCGGCGGGGATCACCGGATCGTCATCGATGCTGACCGAAGGCGTCCATAGCTGCGTCGACAGCGGCAATCAGATCCTGCTGCTCTATGGCCAGCATCGCGCCAAGCGCCCCGCCGATGCGAATCACCCGTTCGGTTATGGCCGCGAACTGTACTTCTGGGCGTTCGTGGTCGCGATTTTGGTCTTTGCGGTCGGGGCGGGCGTGTCGGGCTATGAAGGCTATGCGCATATCGTCGAGCCTGGGGAATTGTCGGACCCGACGATCAATTACATCGTCCTGGCGATCGCGTTTGCCTTGGAGGGCACATCCTGGGGAATCGCGGTGAAGGAATTCAGCCATACGAAGGGCACCGCGGGCTGGTGGGACGCGGTTCGCCGGTCGAAGGATCCCGCCGGCTTCATCGTCCTGTTCGAGGATTCGGCGGCGCTGGCGGGGCTGGCCATCGCGGCGATCGGGGTCTGGGCCAGCCACGCCTTCGCCGATCCGCGGATCGACGGCGTCGCCTCGATCCTGATCGGTATCATCCTGGGCGCAGTCGCGATCCTGCTGGCGCGCGAGGCGAAGGGCCTGTTGATCGGCGAGCGCGCTGACCCGAAAGTCATCGAGACGGTGCGTGCGATCGTCGCGGCGCATCCCGACATCTGCTCGGTCAATCACGTCCGCACGATCCACACCGCGCCCGACAGCATCTTCGTTGCGATCAGCGCGGATTTTGCGGACGGCTTATCGATGGGCGACGGCGAAGCGCTGATCGAACAGATCGAGCGCGAACTTCACGACACCGTTCCGCAACTGAGTTCGATCTATATCCGCCCCGAGCGGCACGAGGACGCCGCCGGCTTCGTCACCGCGCGATAGGATTGCTAGGCCCACCGCCACTACGCTGTGATCGCGTCGTGCGCCCTTGATTGCCCGGGATCGATCGCAGCATGCCGCTGGGTTCCGGCGCGCCGGTTACCTGATCGCGTTCAGACCGGCTTGACGACCACGATGTGGAACGTGCCGGGCGATGCGACCGGTCGCCCGCCAGTTTTCGCCGGGGGTCCGAACTTGGCGGTCGGCAAATAGATCGTGCCCGTCCTTGCATCCAGCGCGCCGGTACGCGCACCGATTTCGGTCTTGATCGAGGCGATGCGCTTGACGCCGCCCGGCGCATCGAGCGAGAGCACGTCGAGCACACCATCGCGCCCGCAAGGAATAAACGCGAGACGGCGGCCAGTGTCGAGCAACACCGCGTCGGGGCCACTGCCGATGTCGATCAGCGCGACCAGTTTGCGCGACCGCGCGTCCACCACCGCCGCCTTGCGGTTCGCGCAGGAACTGATCAGACGCGAGGTCTCGGCGTCATACGCCATCCCCGTCGGTCCTTCGCAGCCGGTCAGAGCGATCGACGCGCCCATCCGTCCTGTCGCCAGATCGACGGTGTTGATTTCGTCGTCGTCCTCGTTGTTGATGAACAGCGTGTGCGCTGGGCCGATCGCGGCAAATTCGAGCGCTGGCTTCACGTGAATCGTGCGGACGATTCGTTTCTGCGCAACGTCAACCTCGGACACGGTACCGGCGTGGGCGTTCATCGTCAGAACATGTCCGGTGGCGGGATCGATGATCGCGGCGTCGGGATCGTCACCAACCGTGAGGCTAGCCGTTTCCTTGCCGGACGTGAGGTCGATCAAGCGGACAGACGAATCACGTCCGCTCGTCACTAGCAGCGTCTTGGTACCAGGTACGGGCACGACTGCGTGACCATGCTGGATGCTGCCGATCGAGCGCACCTGGTTGCTGCGCGACAGGGTGACCTCGGTCACGGCATCGCCATGCGCAACGAACAGATGGTCGCCGGTCGCGTCGACACTGGCATAATCCCAGCCGGCCCCGTCCGGGCCGGCGATGCTCCCCGTGACCCGGTAGCTAGGGGCAGGCGGTGCCCCGGTGGTCGCGAGTGCGGCGGCAGCGAGGAGAAGAGGTAGAAGCGGTCCGGTCATGCTGAAATTCCTCGATCGACTGGACCGCCCGCGCGATGGGGTCCTACCGTGCTTGTCGGCCAGATCCCGCTAGTCAGGTAGATCGCCAGCCTCACGATGACCACCAGAAAAATAGCGCTGACACGCGACATTGCCCCCGGGACTGCCCTTAAGAAAATAAGAAATCTGCTGCGCCATCAATGCCGGTTGAACGATTGCTCGAGCACATCCACAAGGTCTAGCTCAGCTGTCGCGCTGGCTTGAGCACGGTCTGCGTTCTTGATGGCGGCGGCAGCACCCATATTGTCCAGCGCAGCCTGGAATTTTGCTGCAATCGTAGCATCCTTAATCTGCGGCTTGACGACCATCCAGTTAGATTTCGCAAAATCCACTGCTGCAGCCATGTCATCCCAGCGGCTAGGAGTTGCCTTGAGATCCGCGGTGAATCGGAAACCGGCATAGTCGAGAAGACTGACCTCCTTCGGCACCGGCGATGCGCCAGCGCCCTCGGTTACGAGCTGCCGATAAATCTCGACGGAGGCGAGCGCGAGGTCGGCGGGGGTTCGGTTCGTTTCCGCCCGCCGGATATCGGCCATGTGTTGGTCAAACATCGCCTGCCCCTGCGCGGACAGCAACGGGCGTACTGCCGGGGCTGCAGACTTCGCTTTGGCGATCGCCGCAGCGACTTTTGCCTGGTCCGGATCGAATGCGGCCTCGGTCAATCCTTCAAACGGCTCCGCCGATGCGAGCAATTGTGCCTTGTTGGAGTTGCCTGGGGCCGAGGGCACGATGTCTTTCGTTTCCGGCACGCTGGGGATGTCCGCGAGCGCCGTCGTGTTGTCGACCACAGGTGCGGCGCGTTGACACCCGGCGACGATCGCTGCTGCCGCGATAATTGACGTGATTGTTGAAAGCCGTTTCATCTGATCCACTCCGCGTTACGCTTCAGTCATTCAAATACGGAACCGGCATTCTGTTCCAAGCAATCAGGCCACGTTGGGATTTTTCAATGATCGGGAGTCCCGCAGAGATTAAGCGCTCTTCGATTATATATTTGAATAACGGAAGATATATTAGAAATCTCCCTTAAATATGCTGAGTTGGCTTTAGATGCGCCGAGATGAATCGGCTCTTCGAGGAGTGCATCTCTCCGGGGACGGAATCGTCGGCGGTCCCGGCTCGACCTTCGGTCGAGCGAGGCTCGGCTGTCGCACAGGCGTTCTATGTCGATCGCAATAGCTGGCCGGGTTCCGTCGCATGGCATACTGGTCGAAGATAAAGCGGGACACCGCGGTGCATTTGCGGTCCCACTGCGGTCCCAATATCGTCAGTCTCGCTGTCGCGAGATCGTCGCAGCGGTCAGAAAACGGCTGATCTCCAAGGCTGGGGAGTGGTGGAGCTGAGCGGGATCGAACCGCTGGCCTCTGCAGTGCGATTGCAGCGCTCTCCCATCTGAGCTACAGCCCCACATCCCGCCCGGAACACCGGACGCGACGCCCTTAGCGAGCCTGCTCGAGCGATGCAACATGGCCTGGCACGCATCTCCATCCACCGTCACGATACGCCCGTCACGCCGATACGCCCGTCACGCCGATACGCAGGGCCACGGTCTGGCGCCTATCGTCTGGCTGGGCCTATCCCGCGACGGCGTGCTATCGTCCGCCCGCAACACAATGAGGAGAGACCTGATATGGCAAGAGCATGGACGCTGGCGTCGCGCCCCGATGGAATGCCCACCGCTGCGAATTTTGCGCTGATCGACCTCGACCAGACCGCACTCGGCGATGGCGAGGTCCGTATCGCCAACAGTTGGCTGACCGTCGATCCCTATATGCGCGGGCGGATGAACGACGTGAAAAGCTATACGCCCCCCTTTGCGATCGGCGAAGCGATGCAGGGCGGCGCGATCGGCACCGTGACCGAAAGCCGGTCGGATCGGTTCAAACCCGGCGATATGGTTCAGCATTTCGCAGGGTGGCGCGATGAGGCGGTACTGCCCGCGAACCAGGTCCAGCCGCTGCCGCAGATGGAGGTCGATCCGCAGGCGTATCTCGGCCAGCTCGGGATGCCGGGGATGACCGCCTATTTCGGCTTGCTCCACGTCGCCGCGGCCAAGGCTGGCGATACCGTGTTCGTATCGGCGGCGGCGGGTGCGGTGGGGTCGACCGTCGTCCAGATCGCCAAGGCGAAGGGGTGCCACGTCATCGGATCGGCGGGGGGTGCCGAGAAATGCGCCTGGGTCCAGTCGCTCGGCGCGGATACCGCGATCGATTACAAGGACGGGACACCGATCGCGAAATCGCTGGGGCAAGCCGCGCGCAACGGCGTCGATGTCTATTTCGACAATGTCGGCGGCGACCACCTCGATGCCGCGCTGGCGCACGCCAACGAGCGGGCGCGCTTTGCGATCTGCGGGATGATCGACATCTACAACAGCGGCGCGGCCACCCAACTCCGCTATATCGCGCGGGTGATCGGCGCGCGGATCAGGATCCAGGGGTTCATCGTCAGCGATTTCACGGATCAGGCCGCAGACTTCTACCGCGACATGGCCGGCTGGATGAAGGACGGCAAGCTCACCCGGGAAGAGACCGTCGTCGAGGGACTGGAGAAAACCCCCGATGCTTTCCTCGGGCTGTTTTCGGGGGATAACAAGGGCAAGATGCTGGTGAAGCTCTAACGCCCCCTACCGCAAAGGGGTATCTCTGCGTCAGATACCCCTTTGCGCTACGTCAGATCGCGCCGCTGAATGTATCGCATTGCGCCGGATCGCCGGTCTGCAGTCCCTGTTGGAGCCAGTGCATCCGCTCCGCGCTGGTGCCGTGGGTGAAGCTGTCGGGGACGACACGCCCGGTGGCTTCCTTCTGCAGCGTATCGTCGCCGATCGCGTGCGCCGCGGTGAGGCCTTCCTCAAGATCGCCGGGGTCCATCCGGTCGCGGTTCTGCGCGGCCCACACCCCCGCGTAGCAATCCGCCTGGAGTTCTAGCCGGACCGAGGCGGCATTGCCCTGTGTCTCACCTGCGGAACGCTGGATCTGCTGGACCTTGTCCGATGTGCCGAGCAAGTTCTGGATGTGATGCCCGAATTCGTGCGCGATCACATAGTCCTGCGCGAAGTCACCCTTCGCGCCGAACCGATTGGCAAGTTCGTCGAAGAAGCTGGTGTCGAGATAGATGTCGTGATCGGTAGGGCAGTAAAATGGCCCCATCGCGCTCTGCGCCGCGCCGCAGCCCGACTGGCCATTGCCGTTGAAGAAGCGCAATCCGGGTTTTTCGAATTTCTCCCCGTTCTTCGCAAAGATCGCCGACCACGTGTTCTGCGCCGACGCGAACGCATTGCAGGCGGCCTTATGACCGGCATCAACCCCACACAGCGCGGTCGCCGATTGCGCGGTGCCAGCCGGGGTTTGCCCCACCTGGCTGCCTCCGCCGACCAGTCCGCCCAGATTGCCGAGCCCGCCGAACACCGCGAGCAGGATCAACACGACCACGATCCCGCCGCACCCGAAGCGGCTGCCGATCATCGGGAGCAGCCCCAGCAGCATTCCGCCGCCGCCGCCCAGGCCGCGTCCGCCGCCGCCGCCGCCGCTCGCGTCGCCGACGTTGATGTCGTTCGGATCGAAATCGTCGAGACGCATGCTGTTACTCCCGTTTACCGTCGCGAACGAATGCGTTGGTCGCGCGATGGTTGCAAGCGCCGTGCGCGATGGGCAGGAGGGGCGCGAAGGAGAACGCCATGTTCCTCAAGGGAAAGACCGCGATCGTTACTGGCTCGACGTCGGGCATTGGGCTTGCCTATGCCCGGGCGTTTGCCGCCGAGGGCGCTCACGTCATGATCAACGGGTTCGGCGACGCCGACGCGATTGAGGCGAACCGCGCCGCCCTTGAAGCCACCAGCGGCGGGCGCGCGCTCTACGATGCCGCGGATATGACCAGACCCGACCAGATCGCCGCGATGGTCGATCGTGCGGCGCAGGAACTGGGCGGGGTCGATATCGTCGTCAACAACGCCGGCATCCAGCACGTCTCCCCGATCGAGGATTTCCCCGACGACCGGTTCGAGGCGATCGTCCAGATCGTGCTGACCAGCGCGTGGTACATGATGAAGGCCGCGGTGCCGCACATGAAGCGCGCGGGCTGGGGCCGGATCATCTCGACCGGATCGGCGCACAGCCTGGTCGCGAGCCCCAACAAATCGGCCTATGTCATGGCCAAACACGGTATCGCGGGGCTGACCAAGACGATCGCGCTGGAAACCGCGACCCACGGCATCACCGTCAATTGCATTTCACCGGGCTATGTCTGGACTCAGCTGGTCGAGAATCAGATTCCCGACACGATGAAATCGCGCGGGATGACCAAGGAGCAGGTGATGAACGACGTCCTGCTCGCCGCGCAGCCGACCAAGGAATTCGTGACCCCCGAGCAAGTTGCGGCGCTGGCGGTGTTCCTCTGTCGCGACGAGGCGAAGTCGATCACCGGCGCCAACCTGTCGGTCGATGGCGGCTGGACCGCGGCATGAGGCTGTCGTGAAGCGCTGGATCGGGTTGGCGCTTGCCGCCACTATCCTCGTCGCAGGGTGCGCGGGGGGCAAGCAGTTGCTGGCCCAGGAGGAAACCCCGCAGGATATCGACTGGCGCCGGGTGGCGACCCCGCAGGACCGCACCCGGCTGCGCCAGTGGCGCCAGGCATGGGTCGAGGCGCTGGCAATGGCGCGCGTCGGCGGTGCTGCCAAGCTCATGTTGCGCGACGCGATGCTGTTCGATCCCGACCGCAGCCTGCCCGGCGCGCGGCTGGCCGCTGGGCAATACCGCTGCCGCGTGATCAAAGTGGGGGGACGCGATGCCGCTTCGCCGACGATTATGACGCGCGATTGGACCCAGTGCGTCGTCGCAACTGCCGCCGGGCGGACGACATTTTCGCTCGATGGTGCGCAGCGGCTTCATGGCTATCTGTTCGCCGATACCGATACGCGGGCAGTGTTTCTGGGGACGCTGGCGCTGGGCGACGAGACCCGCCCGATGCGCTACGGGCGCGACGCCAAGCGCGATGCGGCGGGCTTCGTCGAGCGGATCGGCGCGGCGCGCTGGCGGCTGATCCTGCCCTATCCGGGGTTCGAATCGACGCTCGATCTGGTCGAGATCGTCCCAGTCGTCTGACCGGGCGGCGCGCCGCGCTGCGCGTCGATACGCACCATTGCAGAAATTTGTACGACCAGCACCGCCACCACCCGAATGGAGTCGGTACCGGCGGGTTTATTGCTGCCAAGTCGTTGAAAATTGGTCGGGGCGACAGGATTCGAACCTGCGACCCCCACACCCCCAGTGTGATGCGCTACCAGGCTGCGCTACGCCCCGACCGAGCCGCGCGCCCTACGCGGGGTCGCGGCGGGATGCAAGATGCGTGTCGCCTCAGTCGCCGATCAGCGTGCGCCAGAATTCGCCGTTCCATGCCTTTACCCCGATCGATTCGACGGTGAACGCGCGCAAGGCGCGGCCGAACGCCTTTTGATGATCGGCCTGACCGTGCGCGGCGAGCGCCTCTGCGGTCTCCCAGCGTTCGGCGATGCGAAT
Source organism: Pseudomonadota bacterium (assembly GCA_030854075.1). GTDB lineage: Bacteria > Pseudomonadota > Alphaproteobacteria > Sphingomonadales > Sphingomonadaceae > Sphingomonas. Next base: position 6,638 of record JALYTW010000039.1, on the reverse strand, counting down.
CAGGTCGGGATCGGCGGCGTCGATCGCGAAGCTGTAATGGTCGCAGCCATCCTCCGCGGCGACCGCGGTCATGTGATCGGCAAAGAGCTGGCGCGCCTTGTCGGCATCGCCCTTGGCCAGTTTGATGTGGCCCATTACGAGGATCATCGGCTGTTCTCCGGTTGTCGGTGTGGACGGGCTTAGGACACCGGCGACGCTTCGTCACCCCGGCGGTGCGGCGACGGGCGAGGCGCGCGCAGCTTGGTTGCGCGATGCCCCCCGCGATGCTAGCGCGCGGCGCTTCACGAGCGGGGGTTTTCCCCGCCGATCAGTCATGTCACGGACCTGCGATGTTCATCTCCCCAGCCTATGCCCAATCCGCCGGCGCGGCAGCGACTTCGGGCGGCCTCGCGTCGCTGATCAGTTTCGCGCCGCTGGTTCTCATCTTTGTGGTCTTCTATTTCCTGATGATCCGGCCGCAGCAGACGCGGCTGAAGGCGCAACAGGCGGCAATCGCGGCGGTCAAGAAGAACGACAGCGTCGTGACCGCAGGCGGTATCCTCGGCAAGGTGACCAAGGTCGAAGAACTGTACGTCGAGGTTGAGATCGCGGCGAACACCCGGGTCCGCGTCGTCAAGGCGACGTTGAGCGACATCACGAGCCCCAATGCCAAGCCGGCGAACGATTGATGCTCGATTTCCCCAAGTGGAAGGTCTGGTCGATCTGGGCATTCCTGGGGGTGCTGTGCGCCCTCGCGATTCCGAGCTTGATTCCCGAGCGCTACGCGCCGTCGTGGATCGCGAGCGCCCCGCACGTCAATCTGGGGCTCGACTTGGCCGGGGGCAGTTATCTGTTGCTCGAGGCGGACACGCAGGATCTGGCGAACACGCGGATCGAGGCGATGCGCGACAATATCCAGGGGCAGATGCGCAACGGCACGCCGCGGATTGCGATCGGTGATATTTCGACGCGTGACGGGCAGGTGAGTTTCCTGCTGCGCGATCCCGCCCAGGTCGATGCGGCGCGCGAACGGCTGCTGACGATCACTGGCGGCGGCGCGGGGATGACCGGGCAGCGCGAATGGGACATCGCGGTTGTCGACACCAGCCGGTTCGTGCTGAAACCGACCCAGGCGGGGCTGACCCAGGCGGTCGAAACCGCCATGAACGACGCGACCGAGGTCGTGCGCCGCCGCATCGATCAGCTCGGCACGCGCGAGCCGACGATCGTGCGCCAGGGGACGAACCGGATCGTCGTCCAGGTCCCCGGATTGCAGAATCCGCAGGCGCTGAAGGACCTGCTCGGCAAGACCGCGAAGCTTGAATTCAAGCTCGTCGACCAGACCGCCAACCCCGCCGACCTTGCCAAGGGGATCGCGCCGATCGGCAGCCAGGTGCTGCCCTATCCGACCAATCCAAGCGGCATCCCGTTCATCGCGGTCAAGCGTGGGGCGATCATCACTGGCGACCAGCTGGCCGATGCGCGCCAGGGGTTCGATTCGCAGACCAATGCGCCCGACGTGGTCATCAACTTCAACGCCGCGGGGGGCAACCGTTTCGCGCGGGTGACGCAACAGAACGTCAACAAGCCATTCGCGATCATCCTCGACAGTTCGGTGATTTCTGCGCCCAACATCAACGAACCGATCCTGGGCGGCACCGCATCGATCAGCGGCAGCTTCACCGTCGACAGCGCCAACCAGCTCGCCATCGCGCTACGGTCGGGCAAGCTACCGATCGCGCTGAAGGTGATCGAGGAATCGACCGTCGGCCCCGATCTGGGCAAGGATTCGATTCGGGCGGGCATTCTCGCCAGCGGGGTCGCGGTGCTGCTGGTCGTGGTATTCATGTTCCTGACCTATGGCCGGTTCGGGTTCTATGCGAACCTGGCGGTGATCATCAACGTGTTCGTCATCGTCGGCGTCCTGGCGCTGATCAAGGGGACGTTGACGTTGCCGGGCATTGCGGGCTTTGTGCTGACGATCGGCACTGCGGTCGACGCCAACGTGCTGATCAACGAGCGCATCCGCGAGGAGCGACGACGCGGACGCAGCATCATCCAGGCGGTCGAGCTGGGCTATAAGGAAGCCAGCCGGACGATTTTCGAGGCCAACATGGTCCACGCGATTTCGGGCGTGATCATGTTCTTCCTCGGCAGCGGGCCGGTGAAGGGCTTTGCGGTCGTGCTGCTGATCGGGATCGCGACGAGCGTGTTCACCGCGGTGACGTTCACGCGGATGCTGGTGGTCCAGTGGGTGCGCCGGACCAAGCCCAAGACCATGAATATTTGAGGCGAAAGGACCCCTCATGCGCCTCCTGAAAATCGTTCCAGACCACACGAACGTCGATTTCGTCAGCCTGCGCGGCATCGCGTTTGCGATCACGATGCTGCTCAGCCTTGCCGCGATCGGGATCACCTTTGCCAAGGGACTCAACTACGGCGTCGATTTCGTCGGCGGGCTGATGATCGAGGAGAAGTTCGCGACCCCGCCCGATCAGGACAAGGTCCGCAGCCTCATTGATTCGCTCGGCGTCGGACAGGCGTCGCTCCAGCAATTCGGCAGCGCGAACAACCTGACGATCCGCCTCCCCGTCCAGCAGGGCGCGGACGAGGGCGCGACCAACGCGGTCGTCAAAAAGGTCGAGGGCGCGCTGGCGCAGGCGTTCCCGGGGGCGACGTTCAGCCGCTATTCGACGGTATCGGGCAAGGTATCGGGCGAGTTGATCCAGAACGGGCTGCTCGCGGTCGCGCTGGCGGTACTCGGCATCGGCCTGTTCACGATCCTGCGGTTCGAATGGCAGTTCGGCGTGTCGACCGTCGTCGCGATCATCCACGATCTGTTGATGACGATCGGCTTCTTCGCGCTGACGCAGTTCGAATTCGACCTCAACATCGTCGCCGCGGTGCTGACGATCATCGGCTATTCGATCAACGACAAGATCGTCATCGACGACCGGATCCGCGAGAACATGCGGCGATACCGCAAGATGGAGATGCGCGAGATCGTCAATCTCAGCGTCAACGAAACGCTGCCGCGCACCGTCATGACCTCGGTAACGATCCTGCTCGCGCTGTTCGCGCTGCTGTTCCTGGGCGGACATGTGCTGCGCGGGTTTACCGCGGCGATGATTCTGGGCATCTTCGTCGGGACCTATTCGTCGATCTACGTGTCGTCGTCGCTGCTGATCTCACTCGGCTTGCGCGCCGAACCGAGGCCCGCCAAGATCGGCAAGACCGACATGTCGAATGCGGAACGCGTAGCCCCGCGGAAGCCGTGAGATGAGGATGGACCGCGATCCCGGTGTCGGCGGCCCGCTCGTCGCGGGGTTCGTCGGCAACGGGTTCCGCATCCAGGAATCGCGTTTCGATGCGCTGTTGCTGACGATCGGGAATGCCCAGCCCTGGTCCCCTCCGCGGCTGTCCGATTTGACGATCGATGACATCGCGCCGCTGCTGGCTGATACGCCCGAATTCATTCTGCTCGGAACCGGGGCGGCGCTGGTCCGCCCGCCTGCCGCTTTCGTCGCGGCGCTGGCGGCGCAAAACATCGGGGTCGAGCCAATGGACAGCCGCGCCGCCGCGCGCGCCTGGGGTGTCCTGCGCGGGGAGGGCCGGGCGATCGCGGCGGCGCTCTATCCGCTCGACGCGTGAGGTGTGGCGCGAAGGCGTAATTGCCCCCGTTCGTGGAAGCACGGTGAGACTCAGGCCCTTCGACAAGCTCAGGGCGAACGGTTGAGGGTGGAGTTCCATAGCTTGACCACTACGAAGCGGCTGTCCCTCCACCCCCCGACTATGCCACTCTCCAATGATGGACGCCCCGCCCCGCCCCTGGCCCGCCGCGTTGCTGTTGGGCGCGCTGGCGCAGGCGCTGTTCAGTTGGCGGGTCACCATCCCCCATCAATTGGTGTTCGACGAGGTTCATTACGTCCCCGCCGCCCGCGCGCTGGTGGCGATGGCGTCGCCCGCCAACAGCGAACACCCGCTGTTGGGCAAGATCCTGATCGCGCTCGGGATCCAGCTGTTCGGCGACAATTCGCTCGGTTGGCGCGCGCTGTCGACCGTGGCGGGAACCGCGGTGGTGATGGGCGTGTTCGCGATCCTCTGGCTGGGAACCCGGCGGTTGCGGCCAGCGGTGGTCGGATCGCTGCTGACGATCGTCAACTTCACGGTCTTCGTCCAGGCGCGGATCGCGATGCTCGACGGATTCATGGCAGCGTTTGTCGTGCTCGCGATCGCGACGATGCTGTGGTCGATGCGCGCGCGCGGCGCGGTGATGTGGCGGCGCTGGATCGGCGCGAGCCTGCTGCTCGGCCTGGCAGTCGCGTGCAAATGGACCGCCGCGCCCTATGTCGCCGGCGCAGCGCTGGCGTTCCTGATCCTGCGCCATCACCGCGCGGATCGCTGGCCGGGAATGCGTCCGATGCTGGCGATCGGCGTGCTAGGCGGCGTCAGCATCGCGACCTATCTCGTCACGTTCGCCCCCGCCTTCTTCTACGATTTCGAGCCGGTGACGCTGGCGCGGCTATTACCGTTCCAGCTCGACATGTACCGGCTCCAGACCCAGGTGCTGCCGCCGCACATCTATCAGTCGACCTGGTGGACCTGGCCGCTCGATCTGCGCCCGATCTGGTATCTCTACGAGCCCGCCGATGGTGCGCAGCGCGGCATCCTGATGATCGGCAACCCCGCGGTAATGTGGGGAGGGCTCGTCGCGGTCGTCGCCTGCGCAGTCACGTGGGCGCGGACCCGCGATATTGCCTGCGGCGCGACGGCGATGCTGTGGCTATCTTCGGTCGCGATCTGGGCGGCGATCCCCAAATCATTGGGGTTCTTCTATTATTACTACCTGTCGAGCATCTGGCTGCCGATCGGCGTAGCGGTGGCGTTCGACCGGCTAGGCGAGCAGCGACGCTATTGGGACGAAGCGTTCGTGTTGGCGAGCGCGATGCTGTTCGTCCATTTCTATCCGATCCTCGCCGCCGGGGCGCTTCCCGACCCCCAGGCATTCAACCGCTGGATGTGGATCGACAGCTGGCGATGATCAGTGACTTTTAGTAGCGGCCCCAGGTGAATTTCGACGACAGCGCGTAGTTCCACACCGCGCCGACCAGGATACCGATCAGCGCCGCACTGGCCGCCGTGCCGTTGCGCGCGTCGTGGACAAACGCCGCGATCCCGACATTGGCGACCAGCCCAACCGAACAGACGACGCAAAACGACACCCATCCGTCGAGCAACGCGCGCCATCCCCGGAGGCGGCGGTCGCGATAGGTCAGCATATTGTTGAGGAAGAAATTGAACGTCATCGCCGCCACCGCGCCCAGGATCTGCGCGACGATGAACTCGCTCCCGAGCAGCATCGCGACCCCCAGCACGCCCATATGGACGCCGATCCCCATTACCCCGATCGCGGAGAACATCGCGAAGCGGACAGGGATGATGCGCCCAAACATCCGGTCGTAGAGCGCGATCAGATATTCCATCGCGACCACGTGATCGAGCTTAGATTCGCCCTCGGTCCGGACCCGGAAGGTATAGGGCAGTTCGGCGAAGGCGAGCGGGGTCGGGCTCGCGGTCATCAGGTCGAGCAGGATCTTGAACCCGATTGCGGACAGATCGGGCGATAGCCGCCGCGCGATGTCGGTGCGGATCATGAAAAAACCGCTCATCGGGTCGCTGAGGTCGCCTTTCAGCACGCGGCGCGACAGTTTGGTCGCGAGCGCCGACTTGGCGACGCGGTCGCGGTCCCAATCTCCGGTGCCGCCCCCCGCAACGAAGCGCGACCCGATGACCAGATCAAGCGTCTCTTCTGCCTGTAACCGATCGAGCATCGTGGGCAGCAGCGTTTCGTCATGCTGCAGGTCGCCGTCGATCACCGCGACGCAGGGCGCGGCGGTCGCGCACATTCCCTCGATACACGCCGACGACAGCCCACGCCGCCCGATCCGCTGGATCACCCGCACCCGGTTATCGATCCGTCCCAGCTCGCGCGCCGCCTCTGCGGTGCCGTCGGGGCTGTCGTCATCGACGAAAATCGCCTCCCATCGCCGCCCGACCAGCGCCTGGTCGAGTTTGGCGATCAGCGTCGGCACGTTCGCCCGCTCGTTGAAGGTCGGGATAACGACCGCGAGTTCGAGCGTCTCGCTCACAGCGCCCCGGATTCCAGCGCCCCGGATTCCAGCGCCCCGGATTCCAGCGCAGCGAGCACCGCGTCGCCCATTGCGGTCGTCGAGAGCGTGCCGCCGAGGTCTGCGGTCCGCGCGCCGTCGCGGATCGCGCTTGCCACCGCCGCCTCGATCCGCCTCGCCGCCGCCTCTTGCCCCAGCGAGTGGCGCAGCATCATCGCCGCCGACAGGATCGCGGCACACGGATTGGCCTTGCCCTGGCCGGCGATGTCGGGAGCCGAACCGTGGATCGGTTCATAGAGCCCAATGTCGCCGCTCCACGCGCGCAGCGACGCCGATGGCAGCATCCCGATCGATCCCGCGCACATGCTCGCCTGATCCGACAGGATGTCGCCGAACAGGTTGCCGGTCACGATGACGTCAAACTGGCCGGGGTTGCGGACCAGCTGCATCGCGGCGTTGTCGACATACATGTGCGTCAGCGCGACCTCGGGGTAATCGGCGGACAACTCGATCACCACGTCGCGCCACAGC
>JALYTW010000031.1 GCA_030854075.1 Pseudomonadota bacterium | reverse complement strand
CTGACCCGCCTCCACGACGTGATGGCAGGGCGCGATCCTGCGCAGGCAAAGCTTAACGCAGTCGTCGTGATCATCGCCGAAGCGCTCGATAGCGAAGTCTGCTCGATCTATCTGCTGCGAGAGGGCGTGCTCGAACTCTTCGCGACCCGCGGATTGTCCGAAGAGGCGGTCCACGTCACCAGGCTCGCACTCGGCGAGGGGCTGGTCGGAACGATCGCGGAGAATGTCGAGGTACTCAACCTCGACGAGGCCGCGAGCCACCCCGATTTCGCCTATCGTCCCGAAACCGGCGAGGAGCGCTTCCGCAGCTTCGCCGGCGTGCCGATCATTCGCCGCGAGCGCGCAGTGGGGGTGCTCGCGGTGCAGCATATCGATCAGCGCGGCTACCAGGACGTCGAGATCGAGGCGCTCCAGACCGTCGCGATGGTGCTCTCCGAACTCATCGCCAACGCCGGACTGATCGACGCCACCGCCACGGGCACTGACCGTGTCCAGTCGACCGCGGCGGTCCGGGTTGCCGGGCAGAAGTTGGTCGACGGGATGGCATCGGGCTTTGCGGTCTTCCATCAGCCGCGCGTCACGATCGAACATACCGTCGCCGAGGACACCGACGCCGAGCGCCACCGCGTCTATGCCGCGTTCGACAAGATGCGCGATCAGATCGAAAAGATGACCGCGCAGGCCGAATTCGGTGGCGGCGGCGAGCATGAAGAGGTGCTCCAAACCTACAAGATGTTCGCGTACGACGAAGGTTGGGCGCGCCGGATCAACGAGGCGATCGATTCGGGGCTGACCGCGGAGGCCGCGATCGAGCGCGTCCAGCAGCGCACCCGCCAACGGATGCGCCAGATCGACGATCCGCTGCTCGCCGACCGGATGCACGATCTCGAAGATCTCGCCAACCGGCTGCTGCGCATCGTGTCGGGTCAGATGGGCACCGCGGCGCAGATGGGGCTGCGGCAGGATACGATCCTGATCGCGCGCAACCTGGGGCCGGCCGAACTCCTCGAATATGACAAGCGCCGCCTCAAGGGGGTGATCCTCGAAGAGGGATCGCTGACCGCGCACGTCACCATCGTCGCGCGCGCGATGGGGGTACCCGTCCTCGGCCGCGCGCGCGGCATCCGGCGCTCGGTCGCGGAGGGCGACCTGTTGCTGCTCGACGTGACGGAGGCCGCGGTGTTCGCGCGCCCTTCGCCGACGATGGAGGAAGCGTTCGAGGCACGGCTGACGCTCCGCCAAAAGCGCAAGGCGGCGTTCGCGGCGCTGCGCGATATGCCCCCCACCACCAAGGACGGCCACCGCGTTACGTTGATGGTCAATGCCGGGCTGCGCGACGATGTCGCCGCGCTCGACATCACGGGCGCCGACGGGATTGGGCTGTTCCGCACCGAATTCCAGTTTCTCGTCTCGGCGACCCTGCCCCAGCGCGAGCGCCAGCAGCGATTGTACAAGGAAGTGCTCGACGCGGCGGGGGATCGCCCGGTCATCTTCCGCACCGTGGATATCGGCGGCGACAAGGCGCTGCCCTATCTGACCCACGACCATGGCAACGAGGAAAATCCTGCGATGGGGTGGCGCGCGCTCCGCCTTGCGCTCGAACGCAACGGCCTCATGAAGGCGCAGGCGCGCGCGTTGCTCGAAGCGGCGGCGGGGCGGACGCTCAACGTCATGTTCCCGATGGTTAGCGAGGCCTGGGAATTCGACGAAGCCAAAGCGCTGTTCGAGGCGCAGCGGTCCTGGATCCAGGGGCGCGGACGCAGGCTGCCGCTCGAGATCCGCTATGGCGCGATGCTCGAGGTGCCCGCGCTCGCCGAACAGCTCGACCTGCTACTCCCCAAGCTTCAGTTCCTGTCGATCGGAACTAACGACCTCACCCAGTTCCTGTTTGCCGCGGATCGCGCCAATCCGAAGCTCGCCGAACGCTATGATTGGCTCAGCCCGTCGATCCTGCGCTTCATCGCGCGGGTGGTGGCGCCGTGCCGGGAGGCAGGAGTCGCGCTGGCGGTATGTGGCGAGATGGGGGGGCGGACGCTGGAGGCGATGGCGCTGATCGGGATCGGGATCGACCGGCTGTCGATCACCCCCGCCGCGGTCGGGCCGATCAAGGCGATGCTGCGCAGCCTCGATCGCGGGGCGGTCGAGCAATTCATGACCGGCCTGCTCGCCAACCCGCCGCGCGACATGCGCGGCGCGTTGGCGGACTGGGCGACGCAAGCCGGGGTCGATCTGGCGTAATCGGCGGGTTTTACGCGGGGCTGCGCGTTGACATGGGTCAACCCCTCTGGAACATGAACGATGCGGGAGGGCTCCTCCCCCGCGGTGGAGAATCGAATGGACGAGGTCGAGCCCGGTCAGCCTGCTGCTCCAGCCCCGCCGCTTGATGCGAAGGACATGCTGCGTGGCGCGCGGGAGGCCAGTGGCCTGACGCTCGCGGAAATAGCGGCGCGCACCCGCGTGCCGATTCGCCATCTCGAAGCGATCGAGGCGGGCAATTATGCCGGGCTGCCCTCCCCCACCTATGCGGTCGGTTTTGCTCGCGCCCATGCCCGTACCACCGGGGCCGACGAGGTCGTGATCGCCAAACAGGTGCGCAGCGAACTCGACCGGATTGGCCCGCGGACCCCTGACTACGTCCCCTATGAAACCGCGGATCCGTCGCGGGTGCCGTCGCGCGGTATCGCGATCATCGGGGTCGGGATCGCGCTCGCGATCCTGATCTTGGTCGGGCTGTTCTATGGCACTGACCTGTTCGGCGGCGGTGCAGCGCGAGACGCGACCACGACCGACCAGATCGCCGCTGCGCCCATAGCAGTTCGCGCGGCGGCTAGCCCGACCGTCGCGACCCCGCCGACTGGCGGTCAAGTCACGCTCGCCGCGACCGACGAGGTGTGGCTGCGGGTCTATGATGCCGACAACAACACCCTTTTCCTGGGAACGATGAAGCCGGGCGACCGCTTCGACGTACCCGCCGCTGCCAAGAACCCGATGATCAATGTCGGTCGCCCCGACAAGCTTCAGATCACGCTCAACGGCTCCGCGGTCCCCCCGCTCGGCACCGGCGACCGCCCGATCAAGGATGTCCGAGTCAGCGGGGCGGCGATCGCCGCGCGGCTGAACGGCACTCCCGACCAGACCCCAAGCGCCACGCCCGGCAGTTCGACCCCCAACAATTCGACTCCGGCCAATTCGACTACTGCCGCGCTCGCGCCGTCGGTTGCGTCACGGCCCTCGCGCCCGGCCGCTCGCGTGAGTTCAGGCACGCGGACCACGCCGCGGCTGACCGAAACCCAGCGCGCCAACCTGGCATCGGCGCGGGCGTTGCGTGGCACGACCAACTAATCGCGATAGGGAGGCTGGCGCACGAGTCGCAGTTATGGCTATGGTCGTCAGTGTTAACCATCGTTGCACCGGGGGGTGTCCGTCCCATGCGTAAATTGATCCTCATTCTAGCCTCGGCCGCCACTCTGCTTCCCGCTGCCGCCAGCGCGCAAAACCTCGATGGCCGGGTCGGCAAGCTCGAAAGCGAAATGCGCGCAGTCCAACGCAAGGTGTTCGCCGGCGGTGCGGGCACGCTGATGCCCGACATCGTCGCACCCACGGACACCGGCCAGATCGGCGGGACCCCAGCGACCAGCGCGGTTGCCGACCTGTCGAGCCGGGTCAACGCGCTTGAACAGCAACTCGCCGGGTTGACCAACCAGATCGAACAGGGCGGCCATAACCAGCGTCGTCTCCAGGATCAGTTCGAATCCTATAAGCGAACGACCGATGCGAAGCTGGCGACGCTCACCCAAGGTCCCGCACCGATCGCGCGCGCCGACGACGCGCCCGCAACAGCGTCTCCGGCGATCTCGCGGCCGGGTGTGAGCGCAGTCAAGGCCGCCAATAAACCCGGGATCGACCCCCCCAAGGTCGCCACCAGTGTCGCTGGCGTAGACAAGCCGTCGAGCGGAGATGCCGCCGAAGATGACTATATCTACGGCTACCGCCTGTGGGACGCCAAAAATTACCCCGAAGCGGAGGCCCAGTTGAAGAAGGTCGTCGCGACCTATCCCAAGAGCCGACGCGCCAGCTTTGCGCAGAACCTGCTCGGCCGCGCGTATCTTGACGAGGGCAAGCCCAGCCTCGCATCGATGGCGTTCTACGACAATTACAAGAAAATGCCTGACGGCGAGCGCGCGCCCGACAGCCTCTATTATCTGGCTCAATCGCTGATGAAACTCAACAAGCCGGCGGATGCGTGCAAGGTGTATGGCGAACTGACCGACGTCTATGGCAGCAAGATTTCCGCAGGGATGAGGACCGATGTCGAGAAGGGCCGGGCCGCCGCCAAGTGCGGTTGATCCGCTGGTCGCCGCGACGGAGCGATTCCGCCGCGACCTGATCGGGGTCCTCGGCGGCGCGGCCGCTGGCCCTGTGCTCCTCGCGGTGTCTGGGGGGGCGGACAGCATGGCGATGCTGACCCTCGCCGCCGACGCCGAACTGCCCGGCGGGATCGCGGCGGCGACGGTTGACCACCGCCTGCGTGCCGCGGCGACCGTGGAAGCGGCGATGGTGGCCGACTATTGTACCCAGCTAGGCGTCCCGCATGCGACGCTGGTTCCCCTCGGCCCAATCGACGGCGCGAGCCTTCAGGCCCAGGCGCGCGCGGCACGCTATGCGCTCCTCGCGGATCATGCGCGCGCGATCGGCGCGGCTGCGATCGCCACCGCCCACCACGTCGACGATCAGGCCGAAACCTTTCTGATGCGCGCTGCGCGCGGGTCGGGGCTCACAGGGCTCGCGGGGGTGCGCGCGCGAACCACCATCGCGGCGATGGCCGTGGTGCGGCCGCTGCTCGATTGGCGCCGCGCTGAATTGCGCGCGATCGTCCGCCGCCGCGACGTACCGTTCGTCGACGATCCGTCCAATCGCGATCCGGCGCACGATCGAACCCGTTTCCGCCACCTGCTCGACGCCCATGAATGGCTCGGCCCCGCACAGATCGCACGGAGCGCTGCAGCGCTTGCCGACGCCGACGCCGACCTGCGCGCGATCGTCGACTGGCTGTGGACTACGCGCGCGCAGGTTGCGACGACGGGGATTGATCTCGACGTCGCCGACCTGCCCCGCGAACTCCTCCGCCGCCTCGCCCGACGCGGCGTTTCGCACGTCCGCGGCGCGGCACGAATCGCCGAGCCAGTCTTCACTGAATCGACCAACGTCGAACCGCTGCTTGACGCCTTGGGCGGCGGTAGCCGCGCCACCCAGTCGGGGGTTTCGGTGACGCCTGGTGGTGGTCGCTGGCGGTTCCGCCCCGCCCCGCCGCGCCGTGGTCACTAATCGCCGCGCAATCGTCGACCCGCGCGCGGTTTGTTCCATTGCCATTAACGTTGGTGTGCCTATCTTGACGACTGAAAGGTTCCCCATGAACGATAACGAAAAACAGCCCGGCAACGGCGGCGGAAGCAGCCCCTGGATGAAGAGCCTGCTCATCTGGGTGGCGATCCTGTTCGGGCTCGCGTTGTTCGTCACGATGATCGATGGTCGCGGAACGGCCGATGCGGGCAATACGATTGCGTATTCGCAATTCCTCGACAAGATCGACGAGGGGACGGTCAAGGACGTCGCGATCGGTCGCGACGTGATCACCGGGACCTACACCAGCGGCGAAAAATTCAAATCATATCCGATCCAGGACGCGACCCTGGTCCCGCATCTGCGCACCAAGAACGTCACGATTGCGGCCAAGCCCGATGAAGGCGCGTCGATCTGGATGATGCTGCTCTATCAGTCGCTCCCGTTCATCCTGTTCCTCGGCATCGCGTTCTTTGTGCTGAAGCAGATGCAGAAGAATTCCGGCGGCGGCGCGATGGGATTCGGCAAGAGCCGCGCCAAGCTGCTGACACAAAAAGAGGGCAAGGTGACCTTCGAAGATGTCGCGGGGATCGATGAGGCGCGCGAGGAACTCGAGGAGATCGTCGAGTTCCTCAAGGACCCGACCAAATTCGCGCGGCTCGGTGGCAAGATCCCCAAGGGCGCGCTGCTCGTCGGATCCCCCGGTACCGGCAAGACCCTCCTCGCGCGCGCGATCGCGGGCGAAGCGGGGGTGCCGTTCTTCACCATCTCGGGGTCCGATTTCGTCGAGATGTTCGTCGGCGTCGGCGCCAGCCGCGTCCGCGACATGTTTGAACAGGCCAAGAAGAGCGCGCCGTGCATCGTCTTCATCGACGAGATCGACGCAGTGGGTCGCCATCGTGGCGCGGGTCTCGGTAACGGCAACGACGAACGCGAACAGACGCTCAACCAATTGCTCGTCGAAATGGACGGGTTCGAGGCGAACGAGGGCATCATCATCATCGCGGCGACCAACCGCCCCGACGTGCTCGATCCCGCGCTGCTGCGTCCGGGTCGCTTCGACCGTCAGGTCGTCGTGCCCCGCCCCGATATCGAGGGCCGGATCAAGATCGTCGAAGTCCATATGAAGAAGGTCCCGCTCGCGCCCGACGTCGACCCCAGGGTCATCGCGCGCGGCACGCCCGGCTTCTCGGGCGCGGACCTCGCCAATCTGGTCAACGAGGCCGCGCTCAACGCCGCGCGCAAGGGCAAGCGGCTCGTTGCGATGGCTGAATTCGAAGAGGCCAAGGACAAGGTCATGATGGGCGCGGAACGCCGGTCGATGGTCATGACCGAGGACGAAAAGCGGATGACCGCGTATCACGAGGCGGGCCACGCGATCGTCTCGGTCCACGAAGCGGCGTCGGACCCGATCCACAAGGCGACGATCATTCCCCGCGGTCGCGCGCTGGGCATGGTCATGCGGCTGCCCGAACGCGACAGCTACAGCTATCACCGCGACAAGATGTACGCCAATTTGGCGGTCGCGATGGGCGGTCGCGTCGCCGAGGAAGTGATCTTCGGTTATGACAAGGTGTCGTCGGGCGCGTCGTCGGACATCCAATATGCCACCGGCCTGGCGCGGGACATGGTCACCAAATGGGGCATGTCGGACAAGGTCGGTCCGGTCGAATATGCGCAGCCCGAGGGCGAGACCTATCTTGGCTATTCCTCATCGCAGCCGGCACGGATGTCGAACCAGACCGCGCAGTTGATCGACGACGAGATCAAGACGATCGTCGAGGGCGGGCTCAACCGCGCCAAGCAGTTGCTCACCGACCATATCGACCAGCTTCATCTGCTCGCGGGCGCGCTGCTCGAATATGAAACGCTGTCGGGCGATGAAATTAAGCGGCTGATCGCGGGGGAGGAGATCGGGCGGATCGATACCGGGCCGACTACCACCGTTCCGCGCGCAGGAACCTCGATCCCAAAGACGCGGCGTCCCAACGGTCCGTTCGGCGCGCCCTCGCCGCTCGGCGCGTAATTCCGTTCAGCCCCGCGTCAGTCGGGTGGCATTAGTCGGCGGCATTCCTCTCGGAGTGCCGCCGATGCCGTTTAACCCATTGATCGCGTTCGTTCTCGCTGCCGGGCTGGCCGTCCCCGCCAACGCCGCGATGACGGTCGATTCGTTTCTCGCCAAGGCCGCGCCACTCCGCGCCAATCCGCTGCTCGCGCTGATGTCGCCCGATTACGCGACGCTGAAGGCGGCGGCGGACGCCGCGATCCGCCAGCTCAGGGCCGACGGGGCCGCGCGCCGGGCGGCGGGCAAGCCCCCGATCGCGTGCGTGCCCGACGGCCGGTCGATCGGCATCCTCGACATGCTGACCGGCCTCGATGCGTTGTCGTCCGCCGACAAGAAGCTGCCGCTCAAGGACGGCTACGCGCGCGTAATCGCGAAGAAATATCCCTGTTGATCGGCGGACTGCTCGAGCATCGCCAGCGCACAAGCTCGACCATCATAATGAACTGACCGAAGCAGGACGCGCTCGCTTCGATGCGAGCCGATATGGTAGCGAAGCGCCATGATCTCGACTGGCCTGCTCGGCGGCAGCTTCAATCCCGCCCACCGCGGCCACCGCGGCGTGACGCTCGCCGCGATCCGGGCGCTGGCGCTCGACGAGGCGTGGTGGCTCGTGTCGCCCGGCAATCCACTCAAGGCGAGCGCGCCGGACATGGCCCCCCTCTCGATCCGCCTCGCCTCCGCGCGCGCAATGGCGAAACGCGCGCCGATCCGCGCGACGGCGATCGAGGCCCGCCTCGGGACGCGTTACACGATCGACACCATTAGGGCACTCCAGCGCCGCTACCCCAAACGCCAGTTCATCTGGCTGATGGGGGCGGATAATCTCGCGCAGTTCCACCGCTGGCGCGACTGGCGACGGATCGCGCGCACGATCCCGATTGCGGTTGTCGCGCGTCCGGGGTATGATGCAGCTGCCCACGCGGCCCCCGCGATGGGTTGGCTACGGCGCTTCCAACGGCCCGCAGACCAGGCGAAGAGCTGGACGACGTGGAGATTGCCGGCACTCGTGCTGTTGCGCTTCCGCCCCGACCCGACCTCCGCGACCGCCGCACGCGCGGCGAATCCCGATTGGACCCGGCAATTCCGCCACCAATCCCGCATACCCAGGAGACCCCTTGGCTAGTTCGACCCCCGCGCCCCGTGCGTCCACCCCCGACGAGATCGAGGCACTCCATGCCCTCGTGATGCAGTCGCTCGACGACGACCAGGCGGTCGAGGCCATTTCGATCCCACTCGCGGGCAAATCGTCGATCGCGGATTACATGGTGATCGCGAGCGGTCGGTCGACGCGTCAGGTCGCCTCGATGGCCAGCAAACTCGCCGAGCGGATCAAGGCCGAGACCGGGCGGATTACCCGGATCGAAGGGCTGCCGACCGCGGATTGGGTCTTGCTCGATGCGGGTGACGTCATCGTCCACCTGTTCCGTCCCGAAGTGCGCAGCTTCTACAACCTCGAACGCATGTGGCAGTTCGGCGATGCCCCGTCGCAAGTCGGCGCGTTCACCGCCGCCAATGCCAGGCCAGCCTAGATACTCCTGCATATCGTCGCACGCGGGCGGATCGGGCGATCGAGCGAAGCCGAACTGGTGGGCCGGTACCTGAAACGCATCGCCTGGCCGACGCGCGTCAGCGAGTTGCCCGACCGTGGCGGTAAGATGCCCGCGCTCGACCCCGGGACGAAGCGCGTGCTGCTCGATGAAAAGGGTGAGATGCTCGGGTCGGTCGACTTCGCGAACCAGCTCGGACGCTGGCGCGACGACGGGGTACGCGAGGCGCGGTTCCTGATCGGCGCGGCGGACGGCTTCGACGATGCGGCCCGTGCCGATGCGGACCTCATCGTGTCGTTCGGGCGCGCCACCTGGCCCCATTTGCTCGCCCGCGCGATGCTCGCCGAGCAATTGTTCCGCGCCACCAGCATCCTTGCCAACCACCCCTATCATCGCGAAGGTTGAGCGATGCGGTTCGCAGCGCTCGCCCTCACGATATTACTCGCATCGAGCGCGACCGCGCAGCTGCCCTCGCTCGCCGATCAGCAGGCCAAGCTCGTCGCCGCCAAACGCGACGCCGTCGGCGCGGCCGCCCGTGCGCGCGAATTCGACAAGCTCGCCGCCGCCGAACGCTCCGCTGCCGAGCGCGCCCAAGCCGAGGAGAATGCGCTCGCTGCGCGCGTCGCGTCGAGCGCCGCCGAGTTGGCGGCCGCCGAAGCGCGCAGCGCGATCGTCGCGCAGCTTCTCGCCGATCGCCAAGCCGAACTGGGCGCAGCGCAAGCCCCCGCCGCGCGGCTCCTCGCCGCGCTCGAATCGCTCGCACGCCGCCCCGCGATCGCGGCAATCGCGCAGCCCGGATCGGTCGATGACCTGGTCCATGTCCGCGCGGTACTCGGCAGTGCGCTGCCCAAAATCCGTGCCGAAACCGACAGCGTTCGCAGCCAGGTCGCGGCAACCCGGCGGATCCAGCGCAACGCCGTGCTCGCCGCAACCGCGCTCCGCCGCGGACGCGCAACACTCGAATCGAACCGCGTTGCACTGGCGCGACTGGAAGCCGATCACCGTCGCCGGAGCCAGGCGCTGGGGCGTCATGCGCTGGGCGAATCGGATCGTGCGCTGGCGCTTGGCGAACAGGCGCGCGATCTGGTCGACCGAATGGCGGAAACGAATGACGCACAGGCCACCGCCACCGCGCTCGTCGCGCTTCCCGGCCCCGATCCGCGCCCGCTCGGCCCCGGCACGATACCCCCCCCGCCGGTGCGCGGGGTGTATCATCTCCCGGTCGTGGGGCGCCTGGTGACCGGGCTCGGCGAGATTTCGGACGCGGGGGTACGCTCCCGCGGTCTCACCTTTGCGGTCGCTTCCGGCGCCCCCGTTGTCGCGCCCGCCGCTGGAACGGTGCGCTTCGCCAGGCGCTTCCGCCACTATGGCACGATCGTGATCCTCGACCATGGCGACGGCTGGACGACGCTCGTGACCGGCTTGGCCGAAACCGTCGTCACCACCGGCGCGCACGTGGCGATGGGCGATCCCATCGGCATCGCGGCGGAGCGCGACGAGCCCCAGGTCACCGTCGAACTCCGCCGCCGGGGGGAACCCGTCGATATCGCCAGCCTGGCGGGGTGACAGATCGCATGCCCTCGCTCACCGGGCGTTCAGCCGCCAAGTGCTTTGCTAGCGCGCACGCTTCCCGCTAGAACGCGCGTCTTGCCCCTCTGCCTCCAGGATCATCGATGGCCCGCCCTTTTCTCACCGCGACCGCCCTGCTCGGCACCCTCACGCTGGTTCCCCTCGCCACCCAGGCGATGGCGGCGGCGGATTCGAGCACCTATCGCGAGTTCGATCAGTTCCTCGACGTGTTCAACCGGATCAAGGCGGATTACGTCGACAAGGTCGACGACCAGAAGCTGATCAAGGGCGCGATCGCGGGGATGCTCGCCAGCCTCGATCCGCATTCGAGCTATATGGACGCGCTCGACTATGACAACCTCAAGATCCAGACCGAGGGCAATTACGGCGGCCTCGGGCTTACCGTCTCGATGGAGGACGGCGCGGTCAAGGTCATTGCGCCGCAGGAAGATACTCCCGCGGCGCGCGCGGGGGTGAAGGCGGGCGACTATATCACCCATATCGACGGCAAGCTGATCTACGGCGGCTCGCTCGACGACGCGATTGGGCTGATGCGCGGCAAGCCCGGTACCAAGATCACGCTCGGCCTCGTCCGGCCGGGCCGCGACAAGCCGCTCGACGTCACGATGATGCGCGAGGTCATCGTTCAGAAGCCTGTGAAGTGGGAAGTCCGGGGCGATGTCGGCTATATCAACATCAACACCTTCTCCGAAAATACCGGCGCCGATACCCGCGCGGCGATCATGGGGATCGACAAGTCGCTCGGACATCGTCCGCTCGGTTATGTCGTCGACCTGCGCAATAACGGCGGCGGGCTGCTGACCCAGGCGATCGCGGTCGGCGACGCGTTCCTCGACCATGGCGAGATCGTCTCGCAGCGCGGACGCGAGAAGAGCGATATCGAACGCTATTACGCCAAGGCTGGCGACGATGCGCATGGCCTTCCCGTCGTGGTGCTGACCGACGCGGGCACCGCATCGGCATCGGAGATCGTCGCGGGCGCGCTCCAGGATCATCATCGCGCGCTGATCATGGGCGAACGCACCTTCGGCAAGGGTTCGGTCCAGACGCTGCTGCCGCTCGGCCCCGACAGTGCGCTCCGGCTCACCACCGCGCGCTATTACACCCCGTCGGGCCGATCGGTGCAGGAAGGCGGGATCGCCCCCGACATCGCGGTGCCACAGATCAGCGACCCCGATTACAAGACCCGCCCCGTCTTCCGCGAAGCCGACCTGCGCCGCCACCTGATCAACGAGGTGAAGGCCGACAACGCGGTGCTCGAGGAAGACGTCAAGGACGATCCGCGCTTCACGATGACTGCCGAACAGCTCAAGAAGCAGGGGATCCCCGACTTCCAGCTCTATTACGCGCTGAAGACGATCGCACGATTGGGCGGGCCGACCCAGGTCGCCGCGGCGACCAAGCCGATCGTCGACCCGACCGCCGCGAAGTCGGCGACGAAGTGACACCGAGTCAGCGCCTGGCGCGCCTGCTGGCGCTGATCGTCCCGCTGGCGCTGCTCGCGGGCGCATGGAGCTTCCAGCTGTGGGGCGGGCTTTTCCCCTGCGAGATGTGCCTGTGGCAGCGTTGGCCGCATTATGCCGCGGTCATCGTCGCGGCGCTGGCATTCATGATGCCGCCGCGCGTCGCCAAGGGGCTGGTCGGGATCGCGGCGCTGCTGATCGCGATCTCGGGCGCGATCGCGGTCTATCATGCCGGCGTCGAATATCGCTGGTGGCATGGCATCACCGCCTGCACCGGCACGCTGGATCTTAGAGGTCTGACCCCAGCGCAACGGCTCGACCGAATCATGGGAACCCCGGCCGTTCCCTGCGATGTCGCGCAATGGACGCTGGGCGGCCTCTCGCTCGCAGGGTTGAACGCGATCATCTCGCTCGGCAGCGCCGCGATGATCGCGATCTTGCTCGGCAAGCGCCGATGACACGCTGGCGCCCCGGCGACGCCCCGCGCGCGACCAATGCGATGATCCGCGTCGACCAGGCGGGCGAATACGGCGCGACGCGGATCTACGCGGGCCAGCTTGCGATCCTTGGCGACCGCCATCCATCCGCGCGCGCAATCCATCACATGGCAGCGCAGGAAGAACGGCACCGCGCCTTCTTCGATTCGATGATCACGCGCCGCCGCGTGCGTCCGACCGTTCTTCAGCCGTTCTGGACCGTCGCGGGCTTCGCGCTCGGCGCGGTTACCGCAGCGATGGGGCCCGATGCCGCAATGGCGTGCACCGCCGCGGTCGAGACCGAGATCGACCAGCATTATCAGGAACAGCTCGATGCGTTGGGCACGAGTGATCCCGAACTCGGCGATGCTATCCGCGATTTCCAGGCCGAGGAACTCGAACATCGCGACCACGCACTGGCCGCGGGCGCGGAGAACACGCCGGGCTACCCGGTGCTGAGCGCGCTGATCCGGCTGGGTTGCAAGGTAGCGATCGCCGCTGCCAAGCGAATATGAAGGAGTGGCGATGCGTATCCTGTTGACGGCCCTGATTCTCACCGCGGCTCCCGCCGCGGCACAGCGCTCGCCTACCTCGGTCGACACCGCTCCCGTCGACACCGCTCCCGTCGACACGTCGGCGTCCGCCGCGGTCGCGGCTAAGCGGGTGAGCGCCCAGCCCGCGCTACCGGGAATCAAGCGGCCCGCCGCTCCTCAGGGTCAGGGCGAGGTCGCCAAGCGAGCGCCGATCAACGGCGTCCTCGTCCTCTATGGCAACGAGCGCTGCCCGACCAACAACGACGGCGATGAAATCGTGGTCTGCGACCGGCGCGACGCGCAGGAGCAATATCGCGTGCCAAAGGAATTGCGCGAATTCGCGATCACACCCGAAAACGAAAGCTGGGCTGCACGGGCGCAGGGGACGCTCGGCACCCCTGGATCGGGAGTCGATACAATCGGCAGCTGTTCGGCGGTCGGCGCGGGCGGATCGCTCGGCTGTTTCGCGCAACAGGCCAGAGTCGCACGCGGCGACAAAAGAGCCGCGGACAAAGCCGCCAGCCCCAGGCTGCCCTGACTCCGCCCACCCGCACCCACTGCTCAGGGTCGCGCTGCGGTCGCGATCAGGCGGTCGCCTTCGCCCGCGCCCGGGCTAGATGGAGCAGTGGCTCGGTATACCCGTTGGGCTGCGCCGCGCCGTCGAATACCAGCGCGCGCGCCGCCTGATAGGCGATGCTCCCCGCTTCATTCCCCGCCATCGGTCGGTAGAGCGGGTCACCTGC
>JALYTW010000025.1 GCA_030854075.1 Pseudomonadota bacterium | reverse complement strand
TCGATCCAGTCGACCACATCGACCCCGGGGGTGCGCGGATCGCCGTTGGCGCGGACCCATTTGTTCACGTTGCCTGGCCCCGCATTATACGCCGCGACCGCCATCGGATAGCTGCCGTAATTTGCGTACATCCGCGCGAAATAGCTCGATCCCAGCATGATCGACAGATTGGGGTCGGTGGTCAGCGCCGCGGCGTTATACGAAATCCCGATCTTGCCGGATTGTTCGCGCGCAGTGCCGGGCATCAGCTGCATCAGCCCGCGCGCGCCGGCATGGCTGACCGCGGTTTTGTCAAACTGGCTTTCCTGGCGCGAGATGGCGTGGATGAGGGTCCAGTTATCCTCGTATCCCGCGGGCACCGAGACGGTCGGGAAGCCAGCCGCAGTGTAGTCGCTGAGCCCGTTCGACATCGCGCTGCGCCCGACCATCACGCCGAGATCGGGACGACCGATCGCCTTGGCCAGCTCGGCGGCGAGGATGTGGTCGGTATTGGTGGTCGCGTCGGCCGCGATCTGCTTGATGAATGCGGTCTGGTCCTGCCAATCGCCGATCTGGCCGAGGAACCGCGCAGCGCTGACGACCTCGCGCGAATCGAATGCCGCGCGTGCCGCGGGATCGATCATCGGATTGCCGATCGCGGGCGGGGCCGCATAGGACCGCCCGAGCCGCTCGGTGGCAAGCTGGCCGTAATATTGATCGCGATAGCCCGCCGCTGCGGCGTAATACTGGTTCGCTTCCGCCGTTCGCCCTGCTGCCTGCGCCGCGCGGCCCGCCCAATAGAGCCCCTTAGAGGTGACCGTCGGTGAGTTGGATCCCTTGCCGTAGCGATCGAACAGCACCATCGCATCGGCGGGGCGGCCAAGCTGTTTTAGCGCGACCTGTCCGCCAAGCCAGGCGAGGTTGGTGTACTCGTCGCGCTCCTTGTAGCTTTGCGCCGCGACATCGGTGGTGGCAGGATAGACGTCGGCGATCTGGCGCGCGATGTCGTAGGCGGTCTGGTACTGGCCGTCGTTCGCAGCCCCGCGGGCATTAGTATACAACACGTCGAGATATTCGCCCGTATCGCCGGGACGCGACGACAGCGTGCGCGATTGCGCGAGCCAGGTTCGCGCGCTGGGGCTTGCGCCCGAATTGCGCAGCCAGGTCGCGCGATCGGCGACATAGCCCGCGTCGGTGCCATACGCCGTCTGGCCGTTCATTGCGACGTCGGAGGCGTTGGGCGCGTTGGTCCTGAGCGCCAGCCGCGCCTCGAACACCGGGCGCTTGGCCGCACTGACATACGCGAGTTCGCGTGCCGCGGTGGAAGTCGCGCCCTGCCACAGCAACGCGTCCATCCGCGCGTCGTGATCGGCGGGGGTCAGCGCAGACCCGAACTGGCCGAGGATCGCGGCTTCGTCTGCGGAAGCGAGCGACCCCATCCGCCATGCGGTGCGAGCCGCGTCATTGGCTGGCGCAGTGCGCCCCATCGCGGCGAGCGCGCGCGCCTGCGCCACGGTGCCCGACGCGGTGATCGGCGAAAATTTCGCGAAGAACGCGACGACGCTGGCGGGCGACGCGTTTCCCGCCTGACGTTCCGCGGCGCGGCGGCGGCCGGTTTCACCGGGCCAGCCGGGGTGGTTCATCAGGAACGAGGCATAGCTGTCGAACGGCAGCGCATCGGTCTGCTGGAGCGAGCGCCACTGCGCGATGGTTGCCGCGATGCGCCCGTTCGCCGGAGTGGCGGGGGCCTGCGGGCCCATGTTCGCCATCTGGGTGCGGTATTGGTCGAGTTGGTCCTGCCCGACCAGCGCGGTGGCGGTGCCCGCGAGGAGGGAAACGAAGACGACGGCGCGGAAGGATGATGCATGCATGTGGACAGGATACGGATCGAACCCGTATCTGTCCTGAACAAAATCAGATTTTTCGTCGCAGCAGGAGTTCGCGATACCATGTTTTCCGGTTCGATTCCTGCACTGATAACACCGTTCAGCGACGATGGCGCGTTTGACGAGGCCGCATATCGAGCGCTGATCGACTGGCAGATCGATGAAGGTTCTGCAGGATTGGTACCGTGCGGCACCACGGGGGAAGCCGCGACGCTGACCGTCGAGGAGCATTTCGCGGTGGTCGCGGTGTGCGTCGATCAGGCGAAGCGGCGGGTGCCGATCCTGGCAGGCGCGGGCTCCAATGACACCCGCGTTGCGGCGGACAATCTGCGCCGCGCCAAGGACGCCGGGGCAGACGCCGCACTGATGGTGCCGCCCTATTACAACCGCCCGAGCCAGGAGGGCATTTTCCAGCATTTCGCGGCGCTGGCGAAGGATGCGCCGCTGCCGATCGTGCTGTATAATGTCCCGGGGCGCACCGTGACCGACATTTTGCCCACGACGATGGTGCGGATCGTCACCGCGTTTCCCGATGTGTTCATCGCGGTGAAGGATGCGAGCGGCGCGCTCGCCCGGGTGTCGCAGCAGCGCAGCGGGTGCGGGGAGGGGCTCGTCCAGCTGTCAGGCAATGACGACCTCGCGCTTGCCTTCAACGCGATGGGGGGAACCGGGTGCGTCTCGGTTAGCGCCAACGTCGCGCCTCGGCTGTGCGCCGATTTTCAGGCGGCGTGCGCGGCGGGCGACTACGCCACCGCGCTGACGATCCACGACCGGCTTTACCCGCTCCACGACGCGATGTTCGCCGACGCCTCGCCCGGCCCGGTCAAATACGCGATGACCCGCGTCCGCCCCGGCTTTCCCGCCGGGTTGCGGCTGCCGATGACCCCCGCGAACGAGGCGGCTTGTCGGCTCGTTGACGCCGCGCTGACCCACGCAGGACTGATCTAGATGCGCGCCAAGACGATGCAGCGGTTGCGCCGTTACCATCTCTATATCGGCATGCTGCTCGCGCCCGCGATCATCTTCTTCGCGTTCAGCGGCGCGATCCAGACGATCGGGTGGCAGGACGACCCCGCACCCCCCGCGTGGATCACCGCGATCGCGAACATCCACAAGAAACAGACGCTGTCGCGTCCCCGCAAGCCGCGTCCTGCCGCGCCCGCGGCGGCGGCTAGCCCCGATCGCCCCCGTGAAGCCCCGGTCGCCAAGGGGCCATCGCCGATCCCGCTCAAGGCGTTCGTGCTGCTGTTGTCGGTGGGGCTGATCGCGTCGGCCGCACTCGGCATCGCAATTGCCCTGGCGAACCGCACGACGCGGCGGATGGCGACGATCATGCTCGCGATCGGCATCGTCCTGCCGCCGTTGCTGCTGCTCGTCTAACCGCCCTTCCGCTCGCCTCCCGGAACGCCTACATCGCCGCGTTCATGTCGCGTCCCAAACCCCTCGCCTTCGACAAGAAGAAGATCGTCGCCGAGAATCGCCGCGCGCGGTTCGAATATTCGATCGACACCGTCTACGAAGCGGGGATCGCGCTGGTCGGCACCGAGGTGAAGAGCCTGCGCTTCGGCGAGGGATCGATTGCGGAAAGCTATGCTGAGGTCCGCGATGAGCAGGTCTGGCTGGTCAATTCGAACATCCCCGAATTCAGCCACGGCAACCGCTTCAACCACGAGGCCAAGCGTCCGCGGAAGCTGCTGCTCCACGAGCGCGAGATCAACAAGCTCCACGGCGCGGTGGCGCGGCAGGGGATGACGCTCGTGCCGCTGTCGGTCTATTTCAATTCGCAGGGCCGCGCGAAAGTGGAGCTTGCGTTGGCCAAAGGTCGCAAGGATCACGACAAGCGCGAGGCGATCAAGGAGCGTGAGTGGAAGCGTGACGCCGCGCGGATCATGCGCGACCGGGGCTGATGGCAACACGCGCCGGGCCGGGGCTGACGCGGCGCGTGATCGCGTGGGCGCGGCACTCGATCCCGACGCGTGAGGGGATCGAACGCAACCGCCTGCTGCGCCCAGTCGCGCACCGCATCCTGGTGCCGTCGCTGTGGCGCTTCACGCGTCGTTCGGTGCCGCGCGGCGTGGCGCTCGGCATCTTCAGCGGCATCCTGTTTCCGTTTGCGCACATGGCACTCGCCGCGGTGCTCGCGCTGCCCGTACGTGCCAACGTGCCGACCGCGGTCGGCGTGACGCTGGTCAACAATCCCATCACGTTCGTGCCGCTGATGGCGGCGGCATATCGTGTGGGTCATATCGTGTTGCGGATCGATCGCGCGCTACCCGGTACGCATCTGGTGAGCAACGTTGCCGCCAACACGGGCTGGTTGCACTGGCTGGTGGCGGACGGAGGGCCGGCGACGATCGTCGGACTGTTGTTGCTGGCGGTGACGTTCGCCGGGATAGGCTATGGCGCATCCGCGCTCGGCTGGCGGCTGTGGATCGCGCGCAAGTGGCGGAACCGCCGGGTAAGTAACCCTATTTGACGAGGCGTATGAGACGAGTACAACACGCGCATCCGATTCTATCTGATCAAGGACCATCGATGCGCAAACCGATTCTCGCCGCCCTGCTGCTCGCCACCGCGACGTCGGGCGCTGTCTACGCGCAGCACAAGCTGCCGGTCGCCAATCCCACCGCGCCGGTCGATGCGACCAACGGCAAGCCCCAGCTCGGCGATTTCGGCGTCGACCTGTCCGCGATGGATACCTCGGTCAAGCCGGGTGATGATTTCTACAAGTACATCAACGGCAAATGGGACGCGCGCACCGAAATCCCCGCCGACAAATCGAGCTGGGGCGGGTTCGCGATCCTGCGCGATCTGTCCGATACCCGCACCCGCGCGCTGATCGAGGACGCCGCCAGCCAGCAGAATGCGCCCGGTAGCATCAACGACAAGATCGGCACGACCTACGCCAGCTTCATGGACGCCGCCGCGATCGACGCCGCGGGCGCCAAGCCGCTCGCGCCGTATCTCGCCAAGGTCGCCGCGGTGAAGACCCAGGCCGATCTCGCCAGGGCGTTCGCCGACGGCACGATCGCGGGGATGGACATGCCGATCGGCGCGGCGGTCGAACAGGACCTCAAAGACAACACCGTCTACACCGTCTATGTCGGGCAGGGCGGGCTCGGCCTGCCCGATCGCGATTACTACCTCGTCGACAATCCCAAGTTCGAGGAAGCCCGCACCAAATACGTCGCCTACATCGCCAAGATGATGACGATGGCGGGTCAGCCCGATCCGCAGGGGTCGGCGCAGCGTATCTACGACCTCGAAAAGCAGATCGCGCAGGTCCAGTGGACGCGCGCCGAGCAGCGTCAGGTCGAAAAGTCCTATAACCCGATGGCAACCGGCGACCTTGCCGCCAAGATGCCCGGGTTCGACTGGCCCGCGCTGCTCGCCGAACAGCGGGTGGGTGGTCAGCCGCAGGTGATCGTCGCGCAGCCATCGGCGCTGACCGGGATCGCCAAGATCGCGGGCGCGACGCCGATGTCCACGTGGCGCGAATATCTTGCGTTCCACACCATCAGCGCCAAGGCGCCGATGCTCTCGACCCCGTTCGTCGATACCCAGTTCGCGTTCTACGGCACCGCGTTGTCGGGCACGCCGCAGCTACGCGACCGCTGGAAGCGCGGCGTCAGTCTGGTCAACGGCAGCCTCGGCGAGGCGGTCGGCCAGGTCTATGTCCAGAAATATTTCCCGCCCGAAGCGAAGGCCAAGGCCGACGAGCTCGTCCACAACCTGATCGCGGCGATGGACATCCGGCTCCAGAAGCTGACGTGGATGGCCCCCGAAACCAAGGAAAAGGCACGCGCCAAGTTAGCCGCATTCACCCCCAAAATCGGCTATCCCGACAAGTTCCGCGACTATACCGCGCTCAAGGTCGTCAAGGGTGACGTGCTGGGCAATGCCGATCGCGCCGCGATGTTCGAATATAATCGCCAGCTCGCCAAGATCGGCAAGCCGGTCGACCGCAGCGAATGGTTCATGACTCCGCAGACCGTGAACGCCTATGCCAACCCGGTGATGAACGAGGTCGTGTTCCCCGCCGCGATCCTCCAGCCGCCGTTTTTCGATCCCAACGCCGATCCCGCGGTCAACTATGGCGGCATCGGCGCGGTGATCGGGCATGAGCTGTCGCACCATTTCGACGACCAGGGGCGCAAGTTCGATCCCAAGGGCAATTTCTCGGATTGGTGGACGCCGACCGATGTGACCAAGTTCACCGCGCTGACCGACCGGGTCGTCAAGCAATATGCCGCGTACGAACCGATCCCGGGCGGCCACGTCAACGGCGAGTTGACGCTTGGTGAGAACATGGCCGATCTGGCGGGCGTCAACGTCGCGCTCGACGCTTATCACATCTCGCTAAAGGGCCAGACGCCGCCGGTGATCGACGGGTTTACCGGGGACCAGCGGTTCTTCCTCGGATTCGGCCAGATCTGGCAGACCAAGAGCCGCGAGGCTGCGATTCGCCAGCAGATCACGACCGATCCGCACACCCCGGGCCAGTATCGCGGCTATGTCGTCCGCAACCTCGACGCCTGGTACAAGGCGTTCGACGTGAAGCCGGGCGAGTCCTATTATCTCGCCCCCGCCGATCGCATCAGGATCTGGTAACATCGCTTCCCGAGCCGCCCGTCATCACGACGGGCGGCTCTTTTCTTGTCGTTTAGGAGAGCCGCTCATGAGGCGCATCGTCATCGCCACCCTGCTGGCCGCCACCGCCACCGCCGGGATCGTCCACGCCCAGAGCCGACTGGCACCGAGTAATACCGCCAAACCGGCGAAAGTCGCGGTCGGGCCGGTCAAACCCGTCGCCGCGGCGGGGCCGCAGATCG
The DNA here is from genome assembly GCA_030854075.1 of Pseudomonadota bacterium. Lineage (GTDB taxonomy): Bacteria > Pseudomonadota > Alphaproteobacteria > Sphingomonadales > Sphingomonadaceae > Sphingomonas. Next base: position 8,835 of record JALYTW010000025.1, on the reverse strand, counting down.
GCAAATGGGGATTTGACGAAGCGGGTATGGAAAAAACCGTCGCGCCGGGTGACGATTTCTACGGCTATGCCAACGGCACCTGGGCGAAAGATACCGCGATCCCCGCCGACAAATCGAGCTATGGCGCGTTCGACGTGCTCGCCGATCTTTCGCGCGACCGGACGCGCAAAATTCTGGAGAATGCCAAGGGGTCCAAGATCGGCACGGCCTACACCACCTATCTCGATACCAAGGCGATCGACGCAAAGGGACTGGCACCGATCAAGCCCTGGCTCGCCAAGATCAAGGGCGCGACCAAGGCGACCTACGCCGAATTGGTTGCCGAGGCCGATCGCAACGGCGTCGGCGTGCCGTTCGGCAGCGGAGTCGGTCAGGATGCGAAGCTGCCCGAGGTCTATGCCGTCGGCCTGCGCCAGTCGGGGCTCGGCATGCCCGACCGCGACTATTATCTCGACGCCAAGAATTCCAAGGAAAAGACGGCGTATCAAGCGCACATCGCGAAGATGTTCACGCTGGCGGGCGAGCCCAATGCCGAGGCACGCGCGAAGGCGGTGGTCGATTATGAAACGCAGATCGCGAACGTCAGCTGGACCCGGATCGACAGCCGCGATGCGACCAAGACCTATAACAAGACCGCGGTCGCGGATCTGGCGGAGATGGCGCCAAGCTTCGACTTCGTCACCTACCTCAAGGACATCGGCACCCCGGTCGATACCGTCATCGTCGGCCAGCCGAGTGCAGTCAGGGGGATCGCCAAGCTGATCGGCGACGCACCGATCGGCGTCCTTCAAGATCAGCTGCTGATCCGCAGCCTCGACAATTTCGCGGACGTGCTGCCGACCGCGTTCGACCAGGAACGCTTCGCATTCTATGGCACCACGCTGTCGGGCACCCCCGAACAGGAGGATCGCTGGAAGCGCGCGGTCGGCTTCACCTCGGGCGCGGTATCGGACGAGGTCAGCAAGAAGTATGTCGAGCAATATTTCCCGCCCGAGACGAAGGCGGCGGCGGACCAGCTCGTCAAGAACGTGATCGCCGCGATGGGTAGCAGGATCGACAAGCTCGACTGGATGGCTCCCGAGACCAAGGTGAAGGCACATGCGAAGCTTGCCGCCTTCACCCCAAAGATCGGTTATCCCAGCCGCTGGCGCGATTATTCGAACTTGAAGATCGTTGCCGGCGATGCGTTCGGCAACGAACTGCGCGCGGCTCAATGGCAGCATGACTATAACATCGCGCACCTCGGCAAACCGCTCCAGCGGTGGGAATGGGGTATGACCCCAATGACGATCAACGCCTACGCCAATTTCGGCATGGTCGAGATCGTGTTTCCTGCCGCGATCCTGCAGCCGCCGTTCTTCGACCCGAAGGCGGACCCGGCGATCAACTATGGCGGGATCGGCGCGGTGATCGGGCACGAGCTGTCGCATCATTTTGACGATCAGGGTGCCAAGTTCGACGCGCATGGCCAGCTGTCTGATTGGTGGACCCCGCAGGACGTCAGGAATTTCGACGCGCTGGAGCAGAAACTGGTCGCGCAATATGACGCGTACGAGCCGCTCCCCGGGATGCACGTCAAGGGCGCGCTGACGCTCGGGGAAAATTCCGCCGATCTGGCGGGACTGTCGGTGGCGTACGACGCCTACAAGAAGTCGCTGAACGGCAAGGCTGCGCCGGTGCTCGACGGGTTCACTGGCGACCAGCGCTTCTATCTCGGCTGGGCGCAGGTCTGGCGGCGCAACTATCGCGAGGCCAATCTGAAGCAGCGGCTGCTGACCGATCCGCACAGCCCGTCGCAGCAGCGCACCTGGGTCGTCCGCAACCTGGATCCCTGGTACTCCGCGTTCGATCCCAGGATGGATGGCAAGATCGTCCTCGCACCCGGGCAGCGGGTTCGGATCTGGTAACGATGTCCACCACGTCCTCCTGCTCCGAACCGCAACGCGGTGACGGAGGGGGAGGGCGGGGCGACATCGCGGTCAACAGCGTGCTTGACGCCCCGCGTTCCGTGGCGTGAAGACAGGGCATGGCCACGCTCCCGTTTCCTCCGTCGTTCACGCCGACCCGCGCTGCCGCGGTGGCCGCCGGTGCGGCAAGCATCGCCGCCGCGCTCCTGGTCTTTCTGGTCGCCAAGAGCGTCGTGTTCGCCGCAAGTTTCCTCGCTGCGGGGTTCGTGATCGGCGGCGCGATCATCGCGTGGCGCACGCTCGCACCGCGATCGGAGCCCGCGACGCGCGAGGTCGATTGGGACTTCACCCGCGCGGTCGCCGAGGCAAGCGCCGATGCGGTCGCGGTAACCGATCGTGCGGGCAGGCTGGTCTGCGCCAACGACGCCTATGAGGCGATGTTCGGCGGTTTTCCTACCCCTCCGGGGCTGCCGCTGGCAGGCGATGGGGTCGGCATGCTCGGCCAAGCGGGCCGCACTGCATGGCGCGATGGCCGCGCAACCGTGACCGGTCTGGCGACTGCGGCTACTCGGCTGTCCGCTGATGTCGCCCGTGCAGGCGAGGAAGCCGATATGCTCGTCTGGCGCTTTGCCGCGATCGAGGAGCATGATCTGGCCCACAGCACCGCCGAACTGATCGCTGGCGAGGCGGGGGACCGGCTCGGCGCGGCGGGCGTCATGGCCGCGATGGTCGAGAGCGATGGCCGAATTCGCGCGGGTAACCGCGTGTTCGCGGCGCGCGCGCTCGTCGGCAATCAAGCGCCTGCTGGTCACGACTTCGCGCGGCTCCTCATCACCGATAGCCGCGGGCTGGTACGCTTCGAGCGGGAGGGGCTCGACGGCTCGCCGCTTCGCATCGTCCAGATACCGTTCCTCCAGGCCGATCGCTCGACTGTGCTGGTGGCGCTGCTCGATGACACCGATACCGCGCCGGCGATCGGTGCGAGCGCCTCGGCGCATGTCCGCAGCCTCGTCAGCCTGATGCCGTTCGGGATGGCACTGGTCGATCGCGAGGGGCGGTTTCTCCAGATGAACGACAGTTTCATCCGCGCCGCGTCGGTCGATCCCGCGCACCCGCCGTTGTATCCGGGCGACCTGGTGGTGCGCGAGGACAAGGCCGCGGTGGCCGACGCGATCCGGCGGTTCGCTGGCGGCGCGACCCATTCGAGCGACATGGCGGTGCGGCTGAAGGATCATCCCGACGAACCCGTCGCGCTCACGATTGCGGGGGCGCGGGGGCTGGGCGATGCTTCGGTGCTGCTCAGCCTCAAGGACAATTCGGAGGAAAGCCGGCTGAAGCGAGAGGTCGCGCAGGCAACCAAGATGCAGGCGGTCGGCCAGCTTGCGGGCGGGGTCGCGCATGATTTCAACAATATCCTGACCGCGATCATGGGGCATTGCGACCTCATGATGATGCGCCATTCGCCGGGCGACAGCGATTACGACGACATCCAGCAGATCCGCACCAATTCGAACCGCGCCGCCAGCCTGACCCGGCAGCTCCTCGCGTTTAGTCGCCAACAGACGCTGCGCCCGCAGATACTCCAGCTTCCCGACGTCGTCGCAGAGGTATCGAATTTGCTCAAACGGCTGATGGGTGAAACCGTGAAGCTCGACGTCAGCCATGGCCGTGCGCTCGGCGCGATCCGCGCCGACCCGGGTCAACTTGAACAGGTCGTCGTCAACCTGGCGGTCAACGCCCGCGATGCGATGATCGCCGCCAACCCGACCGGCGGCGGCACGCTCACGATCCAGACCAAGGCCGTGACCGCGGCCGAGGTGCGCGCGATGAAGTCCGACATCCTGCCGATCGCGGATTATACCGCGCTGATCGTCAGCGACACTGGCACCGGCATCCCCGCCGACGTGCTGCCCAAGATATTCGAACCGTTCTTCACCACCAAGGAAGTGGGGAAGGGTACCGGGCTCGGCCTGTCGACCGTCTATGGCATCGTTAAGCAATCGGGCGGCTGGATTTTTGCGGACAGTAAATCGGGGCCAGGATCAGGGCCGGGTGCGACATTCTCGATCTATTTTCCCGTCCACGCTTCGGGCGCACCGGTCAGAATCGCCGCGGCCCCGCGCCACGCCGCCAAACCCGCCGACATGTGGGGGACCGGCACGATCCTATTGGTCGAGGACGAGGACATGGTCCGCGCGGTCGCCGAACGCGCGTTGACGCGGCAGGGCTATACCGTGCTGACCGCCGAAAACGGCGAGGCTGCGCTCGAACTGCTCGAAACCAGCGGGCGGCCCGATCTCCTGATCAGCGATGTGGTCATGCCGGTGATGGACGGTCCGACGATGGTTCGTCAGGTGCGCAAAGCTTATCCGGACCTGCCGGTAATCTTCATGTCGGGCTATGCGGAAGAGCAGCTCCGCAAATCGATCGATATCGACGCGGTCGCGTTCCTGCCCAAACCCTTTTCGGTCGCGCAGCTCGCCGCAGCGGCGCGCGATGTACTGGCATCGGCATAGGCCATCGGCATGTGCCATGGGTACAAGCTATTGGCAAAGCGTAACGATCCCGGCTAGGCGCAGATCATGACCTCTGTACAGCGTGTCCTAGTCGTCGAGGACGAACCCTTGATCGCGATGATGCTCGAGGATTTTCTCGAGATTTTGGGCAAGCTTGCGGTCGCCACCGTCGATAGTGTCGCCACCGCGCTCGCGGCGCTCGACGCGCAGGAGGTCGACGTGGCAATTCTCGACGTACACTTGCGCGGCGGCGAGAAGAGCACTGTGGTCGCCGAGGCGCTGGCGGCGAAGAATATTCCCTTCATCTTCGCCAGCGGTGGCGACGGCGACGGCGTCGACGACCGGTTTCGCGATCGCCCGCGGCTCCAGAAGCCGTTTACGATGGACGGGGTGGAACGGGCGCTTGCCGCGCTTTGACCGCGCTGCGCCACCGGGATGCCTGGTAACGCGCTCCGGCTGGATGCCGATTTAAGCCTGAGCTTTACAGCTTCGTCGTGTTCAAGCGGAGCGCGTTGGTTACGACCGTGAAGCTCGAGAGCGCCATCGCCGCGCCCGCGATCATTGGCGAGAGCAGGATACCTGCTACCGGGTAGAGCACGCCCGCCGCGACGGGCACGCCGATGCCGTTGAATAGGAATGAGAAAAACAGGTTCTGGCGGATGTTGCGCATCGTCGCGCGCGCCAGACGGCGCGCGCGCACCATCGCGGCGAGATCGCCCTTGGTCAGCGTCATCCCTGCGCTTTCGATCGCAACGTCGGTGCCAGTGCCCATTGCGACCCCGACATCCGCCGCGGCCAACGCGGGGGCATCGTTGATGCCGTCCCCTGCCATCGCGACCTTGGCCCCCTGCGCCTTTAGCTCACCGACGATCCGCGCCTTGTCCTCTGGCTTGAGGCCGGCGTGGACCTCGTCGATCCCGCCGATCGCGGTCGCGACCGCCTCTGCAGTGGCTTGCGCATCGCCGGTCAGCATCACGATCCGCAGGCCTTCGGCGCGCAACGCGGCGATCGCAGCTTTCGCGGACGCCTTGATCGGGTCTGCGACCGCCAGCAAGCCCGCCAGTCGCCCCTCGATCGCGACGAACATGACCCCGGCGCCGTCGCTCCGGTGACGGTCGGCTGTCGCGTCGAGCGCCGAGCCGGTGGCGCCGATCCGCACCATTTGCGCGGCGTTGCCAACCGCGACGTCGCGACCATCGACGCGGCCGCTGACGCCAAGGCCGGTCTGGGAATCGAAGCCTTCGACCGATGCCACGGCGATGCCGTCATCGCGCGCGCCGGTCACGACCGCATGCGCAAGCGGGTGCTCGGATTGGGCCTCGACCGCGGCGGCGGCGGCTAGCACGTCGTTACGATCGAACTCCGCGGTGGTCTCGACCGCGACGAGTGCGGGGCGGCCCTCGGTGAGCGTGCCGGTCTTGTCGATCACGAGCGTATCGACCTGATCCATCAATTGCAGTGCCTCGGCGTCCTTGATCAGCACGCCCGCGTGCGCGCCGCGTCCCGTCCCGACCATGATCGACATCGGCGTCGCGAGCCCGAGCGCGCAGGGACAGGCGATGATGAGCACCGCGATCGCGTTGAGGAGCGCGTGACCGAAGCGGGGTTCGGGGCCGACCAGGTTCCACACCACGAACGTCACGATCGCGATCGCGACGACGAGTGGCACGAACCAGCCCGATACCCGATCCGCCACCGCCTGGATCGGGGCACGACTGCGCTGCGCCTGCGCCACCATCTTGACGATCCGTGCCAGCACGGTGTCCGATCCCACCGCGCGCGCCTCGATCACCAGCGCGCCAGTGCCGTTGACGGTGCCGCCTGTCACGGCTGCGCCGTCCTCCTTCAGAACGGGGAGCGGCTCGCCGGTCAGCATCGATTCATCGACCGACGAGCGGCCCTCGATGACGATACCATCGACCGGGAGCGCGTCGCCGGGGCGCACCCGCAGGCGGTCGCCTGCAGTCACCTCGGCAAGATCGATTTCCTCTTCCTGGCCCCCGGCACCTATCCGGCGCGCAGTCTTTGGAGCGAGATTCATCAGCGCGCGAATTGCGCGGCCGGTCGCAGCCCTGGCGCGCAGTTCGAGCACCTGCCCCAGCAGCACGAGCGTCACGACGACTCCGGCCGCTTCGTAATAAACCGGGACGACCCCGCCCATCCGGAACGAGGGCGGGAATAGGCCGGGCGCGACCGTCGCAACCACGCTATAGATGAACGCTGCGCCGACGCCGATCGAAACCAGCGTGAACATGTTGAGGTGACGGGTGAGAACCGAGGTCCAGCCGCGCTGGAAGAACGGCCAGCCGGCCCACAACACGATCGGCGCGGTGAGCGCGAGTTGCGCCCATGGGTTGAGCGCGGGGGGAAGAAAATTGACCCCGAGCATTTCCGCCACCATTGAGATCGCCAACAAGGGCACCGCCAGCGCCGCAGCGACCCAGGCACGGCGGGTGAAGTCGACCAGTTCGGGGTTGGGCGCGTCGTCGAGCGACGGCTCCTCGGGCTCAAGCGCCATGCCGCAGATCGGGCAGGTTCCCGGCCCTTCCTGACGGATTTGCGGATGCATCGGACAGGTCCAGATCGCGCCCGGCGTCGCCTTGGGTGCGGGACGGGGCAGATCGCCTAGATAATGTTCAGGGTTCGCGACGAATTTCGTCCGGCAGCCGGCCGAGCAAAAATGATAGTCCTGCGCACCGTGGCTGGCGTGATGCGGTGTCTGGGTCGGATCGACCGCCATGCCGCAGACGGGGTCCTTGACCGTGGTGGGTGCTTCGCCGCCATCGACCATGGCAGTGCCCCGCCCGTCGTCGTTCATGGCGTGAACATGACCACCTTCTTGGGTTTGCTTTGTCATGTCAGTTCTCCAGAGCGTTGCGCTATCGTTCTCGACGTCAGGATCAGGGCGATCCGCGGTATGAACGCTTCAGCTTGACCAGCGCTGCATCGAGCGCCGAGAGGAAGCGCGACCGATCGGTTTTGGCGAACGGCGCGGGGCCACCGATGATGTCGCCGCCCGCGCGCAGATCCGCCATGATCGCGCGGGTTGCGATCGCGCCGCCGATCGACGCGGTGGTGAAGACCTTGCCGGTGGGGCCGAGGACGGTGGCCCCCGCCTTCAGCGCACGATCTGCCAGAAGGATGTCGGCCGTTACGACGACCGCGCGCGGATCGGACGCGTCGACGATCCAGTCGTCGGCGGCGTCGAACCCATCATCGACCACGACGCGTGACACCAGCGGGTGGACGGGGACGCGGAAGTGGCTGTTGGCGACGATCGTGACCGCGATCTCGTGACGCCAGGCGACCTGGTAGATTTCGTCCTTCACCGGACAGGCATCCGCATCCACCAGGATGCGGATGCCGTCGGTGCCAAGTCCGGTCACGCCGACCGGTTGGGCTTGCCGCGATAAGGTGGCTTGGCACCGCGCTTGACCGGCGGCGGACCGCCTCGCGGGTTGACGGCGCGGGGCCGCGCGGCGTTATCACGGGGCGGGCGGAGGCCGCGCGGCGGCCCCTGGTCGTTCGGCGGGCTCGCCATTGGTTCGAACGCGACCCCGCTTTCCTCTTCATTGCCTTGCGCGGTGCGCTGGATCGCGGCGGCGAAGCGGCTCGCGACCGCCCGCGGCACCTGGAACGCGGTTTCGTTGGGGCCGATCCGGATCGCACCGATCTCCGACTTGGTGACGTGACCACGGCGGCAAATCAGCGGCAGCACCCAGCGCGGGTCCGCATTCTGGCGGCGGCCGATGTTCATTCGGAACCAGACGACGTCGTCGAAGCCGGGCCGGTGGCCCTGGGTTCGCTCCGATGGCGGCGCGGCGTCACCGTCGAGCATATCCTCGGCCTGCGGCATCTTGGCGCGGTGGGCGTGGACGAGCGCGGCGGCAATGTCCTCGGGTGACTTTTCGGCCATCAACCGGGTGGCGAGCGCGCGATCCTCGTCGTCGACCTCGATCGGAGCCATCAGCGTCTCGATCAGCCGTTCGCGGTCCTGCGCGCGGATGTCGTCGGCGGACGGTGGCTTGATCCATTCGCACGCGATTTTCGCCTGTTTGAGCATCATGTCGACGCGGCGGCGGCGGGGATAGGGGACGATCAGCACCGCAGTGCCCTTTTTTCCCGCGCGCCCGGTCCGGCCCGAGCGATGCTGGAGCGTTTCGGCATCGCGCGGTAATTCGACATGGACGACCAGGCTGAGCGTCGGCAAGTCGATCCCGCGTGCGGCGACATCGGTCGCGACGCAGACCCGCGCGCGGCGATCGCGCAACGCCTGGAGCGCGGCGTTACGTTCGTTCTGGCTGTGCTCGCCCGACAGCGCGACCGCGTCGAAGCCGCGTTCGACCAGGCTGGCGTGGAGATGGCGGACGTTATCGCGGGTCGCGCAGAACAGCATCGCGGTCTCCGCTTCA
>JALYTW010000174.1 GCA_030854075.1 Pseudomonadota bacterium | reverse complement strand
GCAGCCGCCGCCGCGATAGTCGCCCGGGATCCGCACTCGGCGAAAACTGTCGGCGGCGCGTTCGAACAGACGCTGAGGGTGCGCTTGCAACTTGCAGGAGGGACAGCCCATATGGGGTTGCGGACATCCGTTAGTGCTCACACGAAAGATCGAAAGCCAATATTGTCGATTGCAGCCTCCTCGACCGCTGTGCCAGGCGTCCGCGATTTCGCCGTCGTATATCAACGGGGCGCGCTGCGGACGGCTGGGAAGTACAAATGATTTCCGTGCGGTTGGGGATAGCGGCAATGCTGGTCGCGGGGGTGGCAGTCGCGGCGACCGCAGCATCTGTTGCAGTGCACAGCAAAACTGATCCGGTACTCGGCCGATGGAGCAATCCTACAGGCTCCCTGGCGCTCAAGACTGCTCCGTGTCGGGGCGGTGGAACGCTATGCGGCGCAATCATATGGGCGAGCAAAACTGAGCTGACGAACGCCCGCGCCGCCGGCGTCCGACAGCTCGTGGGGACGCAACTGCTGCTTGGCTATCGTCGGACGGGACAGGGAAGTTGGAGAGGCACCATCTATTTCCCTGATTCGGGCCGCCGCTTTTCCTCCCGTCTCGAACAAACGTCGCCGCAGGCGCTCACCATCTCTGGTTGTCTGATCGGGGGTTTCGTTTGCAAGTCACAAGTGTGGCGCCGGGTGGGGTGAGTAGGTCATCGGGCGTTTAAGCGGTGCTAAAACTTGGCAGGCGCGTAATTTTTCGCAGCAGATCGCCGCACTCTTCTGCAATTATTGGCCGCACAATCCTCAGGCCAGAATATTGACGGCTCGCGCTGCAACGAGGGCAATTGTTAGCAGTGATATCGCCGACTCAGCCATCATCAGAAGTTTTGCTCGGCCCGTCATCGGCATCGTGTCAGTCGGCGAGAAGGCTGTGGCGTTCGTATAAGAAACGTACAGGTAATCGGCGAAACCGGGTGACCAATCGGCGCTCCGAGTGCCCAGCGTCATCTGCGGGAAGAGGAAGTCATCGACCTCTTTTTTACTGAGACCGCGAGCCGCCGGACCCCCGCGATCGATGCTCCAGAACCACAGGGCGAACGCGATGACGTTCGTTGCCCAGATGTTGACCGCATCGAGCAAGAGCGTCTGGCCGCTAGCGCCCGCGTGGCCGCTCAGCAAGGCTTTCACCAACATCACCAACGCGGCGAAGTTCATGATCGACACCAGCGCGGTGAGCGCTACTGCGAGCCGACGGATTGCTAGGCGCCACTTCGCAACCCGGCGCCAATGCTGCTCTTCGGTTGCCTCCCGCGCCTGGCCTTGGGTCCAGGCGGTAGCCATCGACAGAGGCGCAAGCAGCGATATTTCCAGCGCGGGTCCCAGCCATTGGGGCCCAAGTGTCAGCCGGTTGATGATTAGCATTTGGAGCGCAGCTACCACGACGACCGAGGTTCGTGCGAACCAAAAGTCGAGGGCGTGCGTGTGGATTGCTTTCAATTTCGCGCTCACGGTCAGCCCAACATCGGAACGTGGACGCCGAGTTTCGTCAAAATGGCCATTCCAACGCCTCCCGCTGCAAGCGCGCAGGCCCCGTACATGATCACTCGCGATCGTGCGACCAGGGCGATCGATAGTAACACGATCGCCATTTGGAGGGCTGTTTCACCAAGCTCATAGCCTTCTCCGGCAATTGCAGCCTCCTCGCCTTCGCTACGAAGCGAGTCTCCCTTGATCTGGAGTTGGGCGATCCCGTGTTTCGCGCGATCGGGTGCCCGGAGGCGTTGCGCTTCCTTAGCCCAAGACTGTCGGTCCTCTGCGTGGGACGCGTTCGCGCTGGCGGTCTTATAAACGGCCTCGCGAACGATCTTTGCTTGCATGTAGGCAAACGTGTCGGACGCCTCGATCCCTCGCAACAGACTCGTCCGTTGAGCGCCGGAGGCGGCCATGTGAACGATCGCCAAGCAGACTGCGAGGATTCCGATCACCACGGCCACCCGTTCGCGGAGCGTGCGTTCCGCGGCACGCTCGGCGTTCCCCTCGTCATCACGCTGCGTTTCCGCACGTTCAACTGCCTCGTCGATGAGATCCCTGGCTTCATCCGCTTCCATCAAAAGTTCCTCCGCTTCGAGGTCGATTTGTGCTCATATTGAAGTGCGGTTACCCATTCGTCGAGGTCCCGACCCGTTGCAAATGTTTTGGCGCCAGGCGCCATTGGGTGCGATCGCCGACCGTGGTGGTAGCGCTGCCGAAGCTGGCCCTCGGCTCGTTCGGGCGAGCTTCTCCTTGAACCATCCGGGGTCCTGTAGCAGGACCTCGCCCCGAACACTTGGTTTAGGATCGCGCCCGCAATGTCGACCGACCAAGGCCACGTAGAGTCTCAACCCAAGCGCACTGCCCTCTTGGCGCTGGGCGCGCTTGGCGTGGTGTTCGGGGACATCGGGACAAGCCCGCTTTATGCACTGAACGAGACGTTTTTCGGCCATCACAAAATGGCGCCATCGCCAGATCATGTGTTCGGCGTAATCAGTATCGTATTTTGGACGATGTTGATGGTGGTCACGGTCAAGTATGTTTTGATCATGATGCGCGCGGACAATAAGGGCGAGGGTGGAAGCTTGTCTTTGCTTGCGTTGATATCAAGACGCGCCGGACCGGGACGCTGGTCCGTCGGCCTAACTATGCTGGGAATTTTTGCGACAGCGTTATTCTTTGGCGACGCCATGATTACCCCGGCGGTCTCGGTGCTCTCGGCGGTAGAGGGGTTGGAGCTGATCAATCCCGGCTTCGCCCGCCTAGTGATCCCGCTTGCGCTGGTAATCCTGGTCGGCCTGTTCCTGTTTCAAAAGCGCGGTACGGAGAAGGTTGGGCTCGTGTTCGGGCCAATCATGCTGGTTTATTTCGCCGTACTCGCAGTCTTAGGGGCGCGGCAGGTTTTCGCGGATCCGACCGTTCTCGGCGCCCTGTCTCCACACTACGGCGTCCGGTTTTTCGTCGCCGACCCCGCAGTTGCATTCCTGGCGCTCGGATCGATTGTGCTCGCGGTCACCGGCGCAGAAACGCTCTATGCGGACATGGGGCATTTTGGGCGGACGCCCATTCGCCTCGCTTGGCTCGCTATCGCGTTTCCTACCTTGATGTTGAACTACCTTGGCCAGGGAGCAGTCCTTCTCCGCGGCGATGCTGCCGGGGATAACCCCTTTTACCTTCTTGCCTCCGCAGAATGGCGGCTGCCTTTGGTCCTCCTCGCGACGGTCGCAACGGTAATCGCTAGCCAGGCAGTCATCACCGGCGCATTCTCGATTACACAGCAGGCCGTCCAGCTAGGCCTTCTACCGCGATTGCGCGTTCTCCACACCTCCGCCAAGGCGCAAGGACAGATCTATGTACCGCTGGTCAACTGGACCTTGCTCGCCGCGGTGATCCTGCTCGTGCTTATGTTCCGCAGTTCGTCCAATTTGGCGTCGGCTTATGGCATCGCTGTCACCGGCACCATGTTCATCACGACAGTGATGCTCGCAGTCGTGCTGCGCAGGCTGTGGAACTGGCCCAAGCCGGTTGCGATTTTCACGGTAATCTTGTTCGGCATCGTTGACGGTGCTTATTTCCTGTCGAACGTTACTAAGATTGCGGATGGTGGCTGGTTCCCGCTTCTCGTGGCGGGAGTAGCATTTACGCTGCTCACCACCTGGTCAAAGGGTCGGAGCCTCATCGAAGCGCGACTAAGCGACGGCAACATGCCCGTGCCCATTTTCGTGCAGTCGGTTAGCGACGGCGTTCACCGGGTCGGCGGCACGGCAATATATCTCACTTCCACAACTGAAGGTATCCCGCCGGCCCTTCTCCACAACCTTAAGCATAATCAGGTGCTGCACGCGGATATCGTGCTACTTACCGTCGCAGTTCAGGGGGTGCCGGTGATTGCCCCTGACGACCGGGTTTCTGTCCAGCAGATGGGCAGCGGGATGCGCCGGATCGTGATCCGTTACGGCTTCACCGAGGATCCCGACATCCCTGCCGCGCTAGCTCATGCCGAGGCAATAATCGGTAAACTCTCGCCTGCTCGGACAAGCTATTTTATCTCGCGTCAGACCGTCATTGCGAGCAAGCGGCACGGGATGGCATTGTGGCGCGAGCACCTGTTTGCCGGGATGCTCCGAAATTCGGCAACCGCGATGGACTTTTTCAAACTACCTCCGAACCGCGTGGTCGAATTGGGCAGCCAGGTAGAAATTTAAGTCGGCCTGCATGCCGCTTCCCGAAGGTCCCCGCGCTCGCGCCAACCTCCGATGCAGCAATCACGATGATCGTATCCGATATCGACCGTGCGGTAAAATCAGTTCA
>JALYTW010000130.1 GCA_030854075.1 Pseudomonadota bacterium | reverse complement strand
CCCGGTGAGGCGCGCACCATCCGCATCGTCGCGCCGTTGGCGCGCGCTGCGATCCAGCCGATGCACGCGGGCGGCCGCGCGATCTTCGTTCCCATCGTCGGGATCGCGTGCCGTTTCGTCAGCGCCCACGACGAATGTCGCGCTGCCCGGGCCTTCACCGTAGGAGTCGAGCGCGTCGATTCGGCGAAACTCGCCCCGATCTGGCTAGATGCGCCGCCTTGCATGTACGACACCGTCGCGGCACGCCCTCACGCGGTGCCTGTCTGACCTCGTCTGCATCAACCCGCCGCGTTCGGGACGGCGGTCACGGCATTCCTCGCGAATTGATCTGCACAAAAAAAAGGGGCGGCCCCTCAGGGAGCCGCCCATTTTTGTTTGGCGAGGTCGTCAGGGGAATCATCCCATGACGTCAGACGGTCCGTCGGACCGTTGGCCTTGCGGGGGGAAGGCCAGCGACGCCGGTCCCGCCCCCGCTGCGGCTTACTTGACCTCGACGGTCGCGCCGGCTGCTTCCAGCTGCGCCTTGACCTTCGCGGCCTCTTCCTTGTTGACGCCTTCCTTGACGGCCTTGGGAGCCGATTCGACCAGCGTCTTGGCTTCGGTCAGGCCCAGGCCGGTGAGGGCGCGGACTTCCTTGATGACGTTGATCTTCTTCCCACCGTCGCCGGTCAGGATCACGTCGAACTCGGTCTGCTCTTCGGCTGCGGGTGCTGCTGCGCCGCCGCCAGCTGCAGGAGCAGCAACCGCTGCTGCGGCCGAAACGCCCCACTTCTCTTCGAGCATCTTCGACAGCTCGGCGGCTTCGAGGACGGTGAGTTCGCTCAGGCTGTCAACCAGCTTGTTCAGGTCTGCCATGGGTATTTCCTTGCGTTATCACAGGGCACATGCCCCGTTCGGTTCAGTTCAAAATCGATCGAAAGCCCGACAGGTGTCAGGCGGCTTCCTTCTCGGCATAGGCCGACAGCACGCGGGCGAGCTGTGCCGCGGGAGCCTGCGCGATCGTGGCGATCTTCGTGGCGGGTGCCACGAGGAGGCCGGTGATCTTGGCGCGCAGTTCATCGAGCGACGGCAGCGAGGCGAGCGCCTTCACGCCCTCCACGTCGAGTGCGGTCGCGCCCATCGCCCCACCCACGATTTCGAACTTGTCGTTCGTCTTCGCGAAGTCGACCGCCACCTTGGCGGCGGCGACCGGGTCGGTCGAGGAGGCAAGGCCCACCGGCCCGGTGAGCAGGTCGCTCAGCGAGAGGTAGTCGGTGCCATCGAGCGCGATCTTGGCAAGCTTGTTCTTCGAGACCTTATAGGTCGCGCCGGCATCCCGCATCTTGTTGCGCAGCGTCGTGGACTGCGCGACGGTCATGCCGAGATTGCGGGTGACGACCACCACGCCGACCTCGGAAAAGATGCGGTTCAGGTCGGCGACGGCTTCGGCCTTTTGAGCACGATCCATGCCATTCTCCATATTCTGAGGCTGCGGGAACAGACTCGGTTACCCACCGTCGAGACGAGCCTCGTCGGCTTGAAGTCCATCGATGGGGAAGGGCATGCGCGAAGGCATGGCGGAACCCAGCGACAGCGCGCTGAAGATCCGAAAATTCCAATCCCCGTCTCGGCAGGATATTAAGTCGGTAAGAAGGTTTCCATCAAAGCGATACTTTGATGAGAACCAAACCGGCCCCTGCTATCTCGGACGGATGCCCCGCGGGCGAACCTGCGGGGCGAGGTCGCGCTGTTAGCGGTCGCGGCCGATTAGTCAAGTCGCGGGAACAGGCGAGACGCCGGGTAGCTGGTCAGCCAACCGCAGATGGCGGCCTGGCGCTACGAGGGGTGATTTTATGCATTAAGCGCGTGATAACCCTTGGGAACTACGCAAAGCGCCAGACGTAGGTGAGAGAGCATGAGCTACGAGCGGCTAATCCAGGAACATGACGCGATCGACGCGTTCGCGCGCAAGCTCGCCGCGGCTGCCGAACTCAATCCGGACACGGATCATGTCATGACGCTCTTATGGGATCTTTCGTTGGCGGTGGGTCAGCATCTCCGGCACGAGGATCGCAGCGTCTATCAGCCGCTATTGGACGGGCCTGCGGATACAAAACTGGCCTCATCCCGGGATTTCGAGCAGATGTTCCAGGATCTTCGGTCTGATTGGGAGCAGTATCTCGGGGACTGGAACAGCGAGACGGTTGCTGCGGACCGAGCGACGTTCAAGCACGAGACCGCGACAATGATGACGCGACTGCGCGAACGGGTGCGTGCGGAGACAACTCTCCTCTACCCGGCGGCATTGCAATGCGGTGCAATCCGCCTGCGCGATCAACTGCCAGGCGCATAGCCGCCGCGCCGCCGCGCTGCGCCTTGGCCAGTGTTGGAGACTGGAACCGCTGCTGCTGAGTCCAATCGACGCTTATTGGACCATCTTGCAGTCGCCGTTCTGTCTGTGCTCGGCCTCAGTCGGGCGGTATTCTCTCCAGGACGAATGGCGATCATCATTGTCACTGAGCTCGACGACCTTGCAGGTGCGACCACCGCCGCGGCGATCGAACCCCGGTCCGGACAGCTTGGTTCGGAAAGAGGCCAAATTGGTTGCGGCTTCATGCAACGGCTAAAAAGATCGCGGGATTACTGATTGTTAAGACACAGTATCTACGCAGAATGGTTAGGAGGCGGCCTTGCATATTGTCACCATTAACCGCGATCTTGGCGTCATCGAAGTGCGCGTCGAAGGATTGTGCACGCTGGACGATTTCCAGGCATTCGTAGCCCAGCTCAGATCAGCGATCATGTCATTTGGCATCCAGGCTAGATCGACATCCACGCTATACGATTTCTCGAAAGCGGCGATCCAAACCCAGGATGTAGTGGCCGCCATGAAGGCGTTGGCTGAACATCCGGCGATGCTTCATCGACGGGTTGCCATGTACACTGAAGGCGTATTGGCACGCCGTCAGGCGCAGCTCGTGTCGCAAAATCGAACCAACATGCGGGTGTTTTCGACCAGAAAGGACGCGCTCGAATGGCTGGCTAGCGCACGTGACGACCAGACGGCCTGCGCTGCTTAACCGGTCACTTGCCGCTGCGGTTCATTCGACGGGCGGCGGCATCAGGCCTTCCAGCCACCACGTCTGCCGCCAGCCACGCTGTTCAGCAATCGGGCTACCCGCGGCGTCGCGCGCGGGGGCATAGCGGAACCGCTGCTCGACCAGCCGGCATGTCGTCGCGTCGAGGCTCGCGACCCCGCTCGATTGCATCACCGAACACCCGCGCGCCCTGCCGTCAGCGGTCACCGTGAAGCGCACCGTCACGCTGCCGCCCAGCTTGTCGCGGCGCGCATCGCGCGGATAGTCGCGGTTGACGATCTGGCCCCGGATCAGCCGCGCGCCGGTGCCACCGCCGCCGGTTCCCGATCCGCGCGCGCCGCTGCCAAGGCCGTCGCGGACCCCACC
>JALYTW010000159.1 GCA_030854075.1 Pseudomonadota bacterium | reverse complement strand
CGGCGGCGCGCCCTCGCCCGACGGCTCGCGTGTCCACATTTCGCCCATCTTGACCGGCGCCCGCGCGAGGACGCGCATCCCCGCGGCGTCCAGCGCGCGGCGCAGGCCCGATACGATCAGTCCCCTTACCAGCGCAGGTTCACGGAACCGCACCTCGGTCTTGGCGGGGTGAACGTTGACGTCGACCTCGCCGCTCGGCACCTCGAGAAACAACGCGACCACCGCATGCCGGTCGCGCGGCAGCATTTCGGCATACGCCCCGCGGATCGCGCCCATCAGCAGCCGGTCCTTCACCGGACGCCCGTTGACGAACAGATACTGGTGATCGGCGATCCCGCGATTGAAGGTCGGCAGGCTCGCCACTCCCCCGAGCGCCAGCATTCCGGACTCCGTGGCGCGTTCGAGGTCGATCGGCACCGCATTGTCCGCGAACGCGCGATCCGTCAGCGCGGCGACGCGGTCCGGTTGGCTTTGGCCGCCGTTGACCGACAAAATGCGCCGCCCGTCATGCTCCAGGCTGAAGCCGATATCGGGCCGCGCCATCGCCAGCCTGCGCACCACATCCAGGCACGCGGCATATTCGGCGCGCGCCGAGCGAAGGAATTTTCGACGTGCCGGCACCCGAGCGAACAGCTCCTCGACGACAATCCGCGTGCCTGGCGGCACCGCAGCGGGGCCATCGCGCACCACCACGCCGTTCTCGACTGCGCGCGCCCAGCCCTCGCGCCCCGCGACGCGACTCTCGATCGTCAGCCGCGCCACGCTGGCGATCGACGGCAACGCCTCGCCGCGGAAGCCCAACGTCGAGACCGATTCGATATGCTCATCCGGCAATTTAGAGGTGGCATGGCGCTCCAGCGCCAGCGCCATATCATCAGGACTCATGCCGCAGCCGTCGTCGCTCACCTCGATCCGCGCGCGGCCGCCTTCGCCGAGCACCACCGCGATCCGGCTCGCGCCAGCGTCGATCGAATTTTCAACGAGTTCCTTTAACGCGCTAGCGGGTCTTTCCACCACTTCACCGGCGGCGATGCGGTTGACCAGATGTTCGGGAAGACGGCGTATTGACACGCAGCGATCCCTAGACCAAGCGGCGGCATCCCGCGACCCGCAAACGCTAAGGAACCGAAGCTGATCTGGCTCTGCGGCGGTCCTCGCGAGATGTAAGCGAATCGCTGGCCGGAGGACCGGACGGCATGACACGGAAACGACGCTCTCCCATGGCCTTCTTCAACCGCTTTTTTAAATTCATGTCCCACGACATGGCGATCGACCTCGGCACCGCGAACACCGTGGTTTACGTCCGCGGACGCGGGATCGTCCTCAACGAGCCCTCGGTCGTCGCGGTCGAGACGATCAACGGCGTCAAGCGCGTCAAGGCGGTCGGCGACGATGCCAAATTGATGATGGGGAAGACCCCGGGCTCGATCGAGGCGATCCGTCCGCTGCGCGATGGGGTCATCGCCGACATCGACGTTGCCGAACAGATGATCAAGCACTTCATCCAAAAGGTCCACGGCCCCCGCCGCTTCGCGCGCTGGCCAGAGATCGTGATCTGCGTGCCGAGCGGATCGACCAAGGTCGAGCGCCGCGCGATCCGTGACGCTGCCAGCAACGCCGGGGCCTCCACGGTATGGCTGATTGAAGAGCCAATGGCGGCCGCGATCGGCGCCGACATGCCCGTCACCGAGCCGATCGGCAGCATGGTCGTCGACATCGGCGGCGGCACGACCGAAGTCGCGGTGCTGTCGCTCCGCGGGCTCGCGTACACCACCAGCGTGCGGGTCGGCGGCGACAAGATGGACGAAGCGATTGTCAGCTACGTCCGCCGCAACCACAATCTGCTGATCGGCGAAGCGACCGCCGAGCGGATCAAACAGGACGTCGGCATCGCGCGTCCCCCCGCCGACGGCATCGGCAAGACGATCTTCATCAAGGGCCGCGATCTCGTCAACGGCGTTCCCAAGGAAATTCAGATCAACCAGGGCCAGATCGCCGAAGCGCTGTCCGAACCCGTCGCAACGATCGTCGAGGGCGTCCGCGTCGCGCTCGAGAATACCGCGCCCGAACTCGCCGCCGACATCGTCGACCAGGGTATCGTGCTCACCGGCGGCGGTGCGCTGCTCGAGGGGCTCGACGAGGTGCTGCGCGACGAGACCGGGCTGCCGGTGACGGTGGCCGAGGATCCGCTCACCTGCGTCGCGCTCGGCACCGGGCGCGCGCTTGAGGATCCGATGTATCGGGGCGTGCTGCAGAGCGGCTGACACCACGCGCAAGCAAGAGTAGCAGAGTCCGGTCTGTCCGTTTTACCCATTGGTCCGACGCCATCGGATCAATTTGCAACCACCGAGGGAGCGGCGCATGGCAGCCCGCGACCGCCGCACCGGGTTTTCGCGGCGACGGCAATATGGAGCGTTTCTCGGCTATGTGCTCGCTGTGGCGGGCGCAGTGGTAGGGGCGGTGCTGCTTGTCTTGTCGACGCTGCATCCCGCCAGCTTCGCGCCGGTCAGGATGTCGGCCGCCAGCGTGACCGCGCCCGTATCCTCGGGGCTCGACATGGTCGTGCGGTGGGCGGGATCGATCCCGACCGCGGTCGGCACCTATTTCCGCGTTCATGACGAAAACGCCGCGTTGCGTGCCGAGATCCAGCGTTCCCGCGGCGCGCTGATGGAGGCGCGCACGATTGTCTACGACAACCATCGCCTGCGCCAGTTGCTCGCGGTCCGCGATCGCGACGATACCACTGTCGTCGTGGCGCGGTTGGTGAGCTCGACCCCGTCGAGCGGACGCCGCTTCGCGCTGCTGAACGCCGGGACGGTCCAGGGCGTCACCTCGGGCATGCCGGTGCGCGGGCCCAACGGTCTGGTCGGTCGCATCACCGAGACCGGCCCCATCGCTGCGCGGGTGTTGCTGCTGACCGATCCCGAAAGCGTTGTGCCAGTCCGGCGGATCGGCGATGGCATGCCCGCGCTTGCCTCGGGCCGTGGCGACGGTCGCCTCGATATCCGGTCCGCCGAGCGGACCAATGTTCGGTTCGGCGCACGCGACATGTTTGTGACCTCGGGCACCGGCGGACTTTATCCGCCGGGCGTCCCGGTCGCGCGGATCGCTCGAGCGGGCACCGACCAGGCGATCGCGATACCGTTTGCCGCCCCCGATTCGCTCGATTTCGCGCTGGTCCAGCGGCCGTACATGCCGCTGCCCCCGCCCCCGCCCGTGGTGCGCACCGTCCCATGAGGCAGAGCGACGAAAGTCAGATCGATTTCCGCCCGTTCGCACCGCCGCTGCCACCCGGACGGGCGCGGGTGGTGCCGTGGGCGACTGTGATGGCCGGTTCACTCGTCACGATCATCCCCGTCGTGGCAAGTGTGCCCCTGCTGCCGCCGATGGGCCTGATTATGCTGCTGACGTGGCGGCTGCTCGCGCGGTTTTCGCTTCGGCCATGGGCCGGGGCGCCGCTCGGACTGTTCGACGACATCGTTAGCGGCCAGCCGATCGGCGCCTCGATGCTGCTGTGGTCGATCGTGATGATCGGCATCGAACTTGTCGAACAGCGCCTGATCTTCCGCGATTTCTGGCAAGACTGGGTGATCGCGGGGGCGGCTATCGTGTTTTGCCTGACGGTCGGTCGGCTCGTCGCACTTCCGCTCGGCGCGCACGTCGATGGCGTGCTATTGGCTCAGATCGCCATGTCCATCCTGCTCTTCCCCCTTACTGCTCGGCTCGTCGCCTGGATCGATCGCAAGCGCGGCTCCGCGACATGAGAGGCGCTCCCTTGCGCCCCGTCACCGAGGCGATGCAATCCTATACCTTCTCACGCCGGGCCTGGCTGCTCGGCACCGCGCAGGCAGGATTCGGTCTGGTCCTCGCGGGGCGGATGGGCTGGATCGCGGTCGCGCAGAACCGCAAATATTCCGACCTTTCGGAAAGCAATCGGGTCAACATGACGCTGATGCCGCCGCGGCGCGGGTGGCTGATCGATCGCCACGGCGTGCCGATCGCGAACAATCGCACCGATTTTCGCGTCGATATCATTCCCGATCGGCTGGTCGACGAGGACCGCGTCCTCGCCTCGCTTCAGCGACTGCTCGCGCTGCCGCCCGAGGAGGTCGAGCGGATTCGGCTCGACCTGAAAAACGCTGCCGGCTTCCAACCGGTCCAGGTCGCCGAGAATGTCGACTGGGAGCATTTCGCGGCGGTCAGCGTCCATCTTCCCGAACTGCCCGGCGTCGCCCCGACCCGCGGCTTTTCGCGTCACTATCCCGCAGGTGCCGCGGTCGCCCATCTGACCGGCTATGTCGGGATACCCAGCGCCGAACAGTATAAGAAAACCCACAACCCGCTGCTCGTCACCCCCGGGTTCAAGATCGGCAAGGACGGGCTCGAAAAGACGCTGGAGCATGAACTGCGCGGCAAACCCGGGGCCAAGCGCGTCGAAGTGACCGCGCATGGCAAGCTGGTCGCCGAGTTGGCGACCCGCACCGATGTTCCTGGGAGTACGCAACAGCTGACGATCGACGCGGGACTCCAGGAATATGCCGCGCGGCGCCTCGGCACCAATTCGGGCTCGGTAGTAGTACTTGATTGCCGGACCGGCGAGATGCTCGCGATGGTGTCGATGCCCGCTTACGACCCCAACAGCTTTTCGGATGGGATCAGCCATCTGGAATGGAACATGCTGTCGGACGATGACCACGTCCCGCTGATGAACAAGGTGACGCAGGGGCTGTATCCGCCGGGATCGACGGTCAAGCCGATGAATGGCCTCGCGCTGCTGCGTGCCGGGGTCAGCCCAAGCGAGCGAGTCTTTTGTTCTGGCGCACTGCGGGTCGGCACCGGGGTATTCCACTGCCATAAGCGCGGGGGGCATGGATCGCTCGATCTCAAGAACGCGATCATGCAGAGCTGCGACATCTTCTTTTACGAAATGGTCCGCCGCCTGGGGTACGACAATGTCGCGCCGGTCGCGCGCGCAGTGGGGCTGGGGCAGAAATTCGATCTCCCCTTCGCCAGCCAGCGCTATGGCACCGTTCCCGACAGCGCATGGAAACGGCGCAAGTATCACGCCGACTGGACGGTCGCGGATTCGCTCAACGCCTCGATCGGCCAGGGGTATGTCCTCACCAACCCGCTCCAGCTTGCAGTCATGGCGAGCCGGATCGGATCGGGTCGCGCGCTCCAACCCAGCATTCTGGCCAATCAGGTGCGCGACTCTCCCGCGCTGGCCCTGCAGTCCGAACATCTCCAGACCATTCGCGAGGCGATGTGGGGCGTCGTCAACGGCGGCGGCACGGGCGGTGCCGCGCGAATGCTCACCCCGGGCGTTGCGCTCGCAGGGAAGACGGGCACCGCGCAGGTCCGCCGCATTACCATGGCCGAACGCGCATCCGGGGTGCTCAAAAACGGTGCGCTTCCGTTCAAGCTGCGCGACCACGCGCTCTTCATGGGCTTCGCTCCTGCCGACAATCCGCGCTACGCAATCGGCGTCGTGCTCGAACACAACGGTCACACCGTCCGCAACCTGGATACCCCGATGATCGCGCGCGATATCATGACCTATCTGGTCGACCGCGACCGCGCGATCGCAAGTCTCACCGAGATCGAACCGACCTGGGGCGGCGATATCAAGACCCGGATGTCCGCCAGTCAAACCGCATATAGGACGGCGCACTCCCCCCGGCCCGCCGCGGTCGCGACCAAGACCGACGGCGTCGTCCCGACCGATTCCGCCGCCGTCGAAGCAGCGACGGATCTCGCCAACCAGACCCAGGCCGCGCTAGTTGGTGGGAACGCGACCGGCGATTCCGTCGCCGAGACGGGGTCGACCGAACGAACCGACGAATGAACCGATCGTTCGTCCCTGAGCCGCTCGCACGCCTGCCCTGGCGGATGATCCTGCTCGTTATCGCGATCGGCTCCTTTGGCCAGATCGTGCTCTATTCCGCCGCGGGGGGCAGTCTTGAGCCCTGGGCGCTGTCGCAGGGCGTGAGATTCTACATGTTCGTCGCGGCTGCGATCATGCTCTCCTATGTCCCCGAGCGGATCTGGCGACAGGGGGCGCTTCCCGTTTATGCGGTGATCGTCGTCCTCCTCATCCTCGTCGAATTGATTGGTGCGGTGAAGGGCGGCAGCCAGCGCTGGCTCGACGTCGGCATCCGGCTCCAGCCGAGCGAATTCATGAAACCCGCGATCGTGCTGGCGTGTGCGCGCTTTTATGACATGCTGCCCGCGGGCGAGACGCGCAAATTCGGCGCGATCTGGCCCGCCGTGGTGCTGATCGGCGTGCCCGCGCTGCTGATCCTTAAACAGCCCGATCTCGGTACCGCGCTGATGGTCTGCGCGGGCGGGGTGACGGTGATGTTCCTGTCGGGCGTGCCGCTGCGCCTATTCGTCGGCGGCGCGCTCGGCGTCGCGGTTGCCGCGCCGCTCGCGGTTAATTTCCTGCTCCACGATTACCAACGCAACCGCATCCTGATCTTCCTGAATCCCGAGAGCGATCCGCTCGGCACCGGTTATCACATCAGCCAATCGAAGATCGCGATCGGATCGGGCGGGATCTTCGGCAAGGGCTTTCTCCAGGGCACCCAGAGCCATCTCGACTATCTTCCCGAAGGTCATACCGACTTCGTGTTCGCGACGATGGCGGAGGAATGGGGGATGGTCGGCGGATGCCTGCTGATCCTGGCCTTCATCCTCGTCATCCGCTGGGGGATCAACGTCGGGCAAGCCGCCAACACCCGCTTCGCTCGCCTCACCG
>JALYTW010000141.1 GCA_030854075.1 Pseudomonadota bacterium | reverse complement strand
CGGCGTTGTTGACCTTGTCGGCGTCGATGAAGACGAGGTCGAACGGCCCCTCCCCCGCCGCGACCATCGCATCGAGCGTCGCGAGCGCAGAGCCGACGCGGATGTCGACCAGCGCGCCGACCCCCGCCGCATCGACGTTGGCGCGCGCCACCGCGGCGTGGTGCGGCTCGAGTTCGAGCGTCACGACGACGCCGTCTTCGGGCAGCGCCCGCGCGAGCCAGATCGTCGAATAGCCGCCGAGCGTGCCGACCTCTAGAATCCGTCGGGCGCGCGCCATCCGCGCGAAGAGGTGGAGCATCTTGCCTTGCGGGGGCGACACGTCGATCTCCGGCAGCCCCGCCGCCGCATTCGCGTTGAGCGCAGCTGCGGGATCGTCGGCCAGCAGATGCTCGGCGATGAAGCGATCGACCGCGATCCAGCCCGGATCAGGCTCATTCACGCGCTCGACCATCGCCGCTGTATCCTCCTACTATTCCTCGTTCTTGTAGATTTTCACGAGCTTGTCGAGCATCGCTAGCGCCTCATCGCGCGGACGCTGGAAGGTGTTGCGTCCGATGATCGACCCGTTGCCGCCCCCGTCGCGGATGTCGCGTGCGTCCTGATAGACCGCGTCAATCCCCTTCGCCGCCCCGCCCGAAAACACGTTGATCCGGCGCCCCGCGAAGCTCGCCTGGCGGACGTGCGCGACGCGCTTGGCCATCGTCGACCAGTCGCCGTCCTTATACGCGGCGGCCGCATCCTTCTGCTCGATATGATCGGTCGGCAGCTTGGTCTTGATGATATGCGCGCCAAGCGCCGCGGCGATGTAGGCGGCATAGGCCCCGACATCGAGCGCCAGCTCGCCGTCCTTGCTGAGATCGCCCCCGCGCGGATAGCTCCAGATCACGGTCGCCAGCCCCGCAGCCTCGGCTTCCTCGCGGAGCGCGCGGATTTCCTCGATCATGTCGAAAATTTTGTCCGCGCCGGGATAGATGGTGAAGCCGATCGCTGCGCAGCCCAGCCGCACCGCGTCCTTGACGCTGCCCGTCACCGCCTGATCGATCGTGGTCGCCCAGCTGTTCGAACTGTTCAGTTTCAGAATCGTCGGCATCTGGCCTGCGAACGTATCCGCGCCCGCCTCGAGCGGCCCGAGCGGCGCGGCATAGGCGCTGAGGCCCGCATCGACCGCAAGCTGGTAGTGATAGTGCGGATCGTATGCCGCCGGATTGACCGCGAAGCTACGCGCCGGGCCATGTTCGAGCCCCTGGTCCACGGGCAGGATCACCAGCTTGCCGGTGCCGCCGAGATGGCCTTGCATCAGAATGCGCGCAAGGTTGCCCTTCACCGCGGCGCTCGTGCCCTCATAGTTGTCGAGAATTGCCTTTACGGTCGGCGTCATGGAGATTCCTTCGGTTGCTAGAGTTGAAGCCAGCGACGCAACGCGTCGTCGACCATGGTCATGATGTTGGCAGGTACCGCGCCAATCACGCGCACGACCCGCTGCCGACGCAGAGACTGAACCTTGTCGATCTGGATTTCACTATTCCGATCGAGAGCGCTTTCGATCGACGCTTCGATCGGCACCCGGAAGAGATGTGCTCCGTTGACGGTGCTGGTAACCGGGCACATCGCTAACGAGGCATGCAGTTCGTTGAAGCTATCCGACTGAACGATCACGAATGGACGCGGCTTGCCGGAGAATTCTCCCGGCCCCGCCGCCAGCACCAGGTCGCCGCGCCTTATTTCCAATGCCCGTCCTCAGCCTCGATCGCTTCAAGGAATTCCCAGTCATCGGCGCGGTCTTCCGCCGCCGCCTTTAGCGATTGACGCTTGGCCTCCGCGAGAAACGCCTCGTCGTGCCGTTCGACGTACCGGCGGACCGCTTCACGCGCTATGTCGCTCTTACTGCGGCCTTGGGTGCGGGCGACCGCTGCCAGCCGCTCCTCCAGTTCCGTATCGAGCCTTACCCCGAGCATCCTCGCCTCCGTTTAACGTGTTAAACATAGCGCTGGGTCGCGACGGCTTCAACGGCGAAGTGCTGCCACCCCGGGCAATTCCTTGCCCTCCATCCATTCCAGGAACGCGCCGCCCGCGGTCGACACGAAGCTGAAATCGTCCGCGACACCGGCCTGGTTGAGCGCCGCGACGGTATCGCCGCCGCCGGCGACCGACACCAGGCTGCCGTCGCCGGTCAGCGCCGCGGCGGTCTTGGCGAGGCTGACGGTGGCGACGTCGAACGGCGGAGTCTCGAACGCGCCGAGCGGGCCGTTCCACACCAACGTGCGGCAGTTCTTGAGCACATCGGCCAGCGCCTCGGTGGCGGCGGGGCCGATGTCGAGGATCATCTCGTCGGCGGCGACCTCATGGACGTTGACCGTCCGCGTCGGCGGGTTGGGCTTGAACTCCTTCGCGACGACGACATCGTACGGCAGATGAACGGTGCAGTTCGCCGCCTCGGCCGCCGCCAAGATCGCGTCGGCGGTGGCGGCGAGGTCATGTTCGCACAGCGATGTGCCGACATCGACGCCGCGCGCGGCGAGGAAGGTGTTGGCCATGCCGCCGCCGATGATCAGGTGATCGACCTGGTCGACGAGGTGGCGCAGCACATCGAGCTTCGACGACACTTTCGCGCCGCCGACGACCGCCGCGACGGGGTGTTCGGGATGGCCCAGCGCTTTCTCGAGCGCGTCGAGTTCGGCCTCCATCGCGCGCCCCGCGAACGCCGGAAGCTTGTGCGCGACACCTTCCGTGGAAGCATGTGCGCGGTGCGCTGCCGAAAACGCGTCGTTGACGTAGAGATCGCCGAGCGCGGCGAAGCGATCGACAACCTGCGGGTCGTTGCGCTCTTCGCCTGCGAAGAACCGGGTGTTCTCGAGCACCGCGATGTCGCCCGGCTGCATCATCGCGACCGCCTCGGTCGCGCCGTCCCAGTCGACGAACCGAACCTCGCGCCCGAGCACCTGGCCGTACGGTCGCACCACCATCGCGAGCGACAGGTCGGGATGCCGCTCGCCCTTGGGGCGACCGAAATGCGCGAGGATCAGGACGATCGCGCCGCGGCCGGCGAGCTCGGTCACGGTCGGGATCGTCGCGCGGAGCCGGGTATCGTCGGTCACCGCGCCATCCGCCATCGGTACGTTCAGATCCTCGCGGACCAGCACGCGCTTGCCCGTGATGTCGCCCATGTCGTCGAGCGTCTTGAACAGCTTGGTCATGGTTCCTCGATTCCGATCTCATCGCCGACCGCGATGTCGCCGCCCGCCTTTACCCGCGTACACACGCCGCCGCGCCAGTCGACCGACAACGCGGCCTTCAGCCCCGTCGCGAGCATTTCCATCCGCTCGCACGGATCGGTCTGGCGCGTAATTTCGAGGATCACGTCGCCGATGCGGAGCAATGTGCCCGGCACCTGCGGCAAATCCATCCCGTCGACCAGCAGGTTGGCGCGGCGTTCCTGCCAGGCGATATTGTGTCCGACTTCGGCCATCGCCGCGTCCCAATCGCCCCGCTCGATCAGCGTCACCTGCCGCCGCCCGCTCCCGCCCGGCTTCACGGTGCCGCGGAAGTCGCCGTGGACGCCGCCCTCGACGGTGACGTCGACCTGGTCGATCACCTCCATCGGCGCCTTGGGAAAGGCGTGGCGGGCAATCCCCGCGATCGTGCCGCGGCGCGTCACAGAATCTAGAGGAACGCCGCCATCGCGGTGGCGGTGTCGACCATGCGGTTCGAAAAGCCCCATTCGTTGTCGTACCAGCTGACCACGCGGACCAGCTTGCCATCGAGCACCGCAGTCTCGAGGCTGTCGACCGTCGAGGAAGCCGGGGTGTGGACGATGTCGATCGAGACCAGCGGCTCGTCCGAATAGACGAGCACGCCCTTGAGCGGCCCGCTTTCCGACGCCGCCTTCAGGATCGCATTGACCTCGTCGCGCGTCGTGTCGCGCTTTGGCGTGAAGGTCAGGTCGACCAGGCTGCCGTCGGGCACGGGCACGCGCACCGCGGAGCCGTCGAGCCGCCCCTTGAGTTCGGGCAGCACCTCGCCCACCGCGCGCGCCGCGCCGGTGGTGGTCGGGATCATGTTCATCCCCGCGGCGCGCGCGCGGCGCAGGTCGGGGTGGATCTGGTCGAGGATCTTTTGGTCGTTGGTATAGGCGTGGATCGTCGTCATCAGCCCACGCTCGATCCCGATCGAATCGTTGAGCACCTTCGCGACCGGCGCCAGGCAATTGGTGGTGCACGACGCGTTCGAGACGATGTGGTGGTCGGCGGTCAGCTTGTCGTGGTTGACGCCATAGACGACGGTCAGGTCGACGCCCTTGCCGGGGGCCGAAATCAGCACCTTCTTCGCACCTGCATCGATATGTTTCTGGCACGACGCCTGGTCGGTGAAGAAGCCGGTGCATTCGAGCACGAGATCGACGCCGAGTTCCCGGTGCGGCAAATTGGCGGGATCGCGCTCGGCGGTGACGCGGATGCGCTTGCCGTCGATGACCAGGTCGTCGCCCTCGGCCGACACCGCGCCGGGATATTTGCCGTGGACGCTGTCGCGGCTGAAGAGCCATGCGTTCGATTTGGCATCGGCGAGGTCGTTGATCGTGACAAGTTCGAGATCGCCGCCACGCTCCATCATCGCGCGCGCCACCAAGCGCCCGATCCGACCGAAGCCGTTGATCGCAACCTTCACCGTCATGTCGAACTCCTTGGCTTGACTTGGCGGCATCGAGCCCGCCTGAATGGCGGTGCCTTTGCGGGGGCGCGCCCTGCTGTCAACCGCACGCCATGGTGAAACGGCCCGTCGCACGCCGACCCGCCCGCGGCAAAATCGGGTTGTCGCGCCGTCATGGCGTGCTATCCCGAGGGCCATGGCCGCTACCAATCCCGCTACCGACCGGATCGACGACGCGATCGCGCGAATCGAGGCCGCGATCGATACCCGCGCGACCGCCGCCGAACGCCTGTCGCACCGCCATGCCGCGCTGAAGGCGCGGATGGCCGAAGCGGTCGCCGCGCTCGACGAGGTCATCGCACGCGAAAGCGCGTCCTGATGGCCGATGTTACCCTCACCATCGGTGGCCGCTCCCACACCGTCGCGTGCCGCGATGGCGAAGAGGCGCGGGTCAAGCTGCTCGGGCAGATGATCGATGACCGCTGGGCGATGGCAGCGCGTGCGGCAGGGGCCGCCGGGTCCGAACGCGCGATGCTGTTCGTGGCGCTGATGCTCGCCGACGATCTGGACGAAGCGGCCAATCGCGCGCCCGTCGGCGCCGCGGTCAGCGAACCCGCGCTCGCTCGGATTGCGGATCGGCTCGAGGCGCTGGCCGAAGCCCTTGAGCATTCCCCGCAGAGCGCCTAAATGAAAGGCGGCGGGTTCTGCCCGGTACGAGCCTTTATTATCCCTGAGGCTATTCATCTTCCTAGGGGACTGTCCCTGCCCGGGCCCTGGTCCGACGCACATGGTTCCCACCTGACGTACCGTGCGTCAGAGGATAACCCGGCAAACGACCATGGTGGGCCCGCCACCCACCGGCCATGACGGGATCGAGCAAGCCGGACCTGCGCGCGCGATTGCGCGCCGCGCGTCGCGCTTATGCCCCCGTCGCGATCCTCGTGCCCGACAGCTTCCGCGCCAGATTGTCCCCCCGCCTCATCATCGCCTCCTATATTCCGGTCGGCGGTGAGGCCGATCCCGCACCCTTCGCGCAGGCTGCGACCGCCGCAGGGTGCAGGATCGCGCTCCCCCACGTCGTCGATCGCGCGACGCCACTGCGGTTTCTGGCCGGGGCGACCGGCGCGGCGCTGGTGACGGGGCCGTTCGGGTTGCGATAGCCCGCCGCCGATGCCCCCGAACTCGCCCCCGACATCATCCTCACCCCGCTGGTCGGCTTCGATCGCCGCGGCGCACGGCTCGGCCAGGGCGCGGGCCATTACGACCGCGCCTTCCTCGCCTATCCCGATGCCTGGCGGGTCGGGGTTGCGTTCGCGGGTCAGGAGGTCGAATTGCTCCCCATCGACGCGTGGGACATGCCGCTCCACGCGATTGCCACCGACAAGGAATGGATCGTGCCCCGATGGACCGTATCGTGACCCCGAGCTGGCGCAAGCCGGTGGGGATGCTCATCATCCTCGGCCTGTTGCTTCTGTGGTGCGTCGCAATCGTCAGCCTGTCGGGGCTGGTAGGCCGCTGGCACTGGGCGCTGCAACTGGCGTTCTACATCGTCGCGGGCATCGCATGGCTGTGGCTGCTGCCGATGCGGCGGATGCTGTCGTGGATGGAAACGGGACGATTCCGCTGAGCATCCCGGCGAAGGGATGGCGCGAGTGACGGGACTCGAACCCGCGACCTCCGGCGTGACAGGCCGGCGCTCTAACCAACTGAGCTACACCCGCTTGGAAAGCGTGAGGCGCGGCCACTAGGCGACCCACCCTACCCTGTCAACCGCCCGCCGGGTCGATCCCGGCGTTGGTGTCGTCCGCCGCGGCGGCGCGGGTCCGGGGGCCATCGACCAGGGTGCCGTGTTCGAACAGGAAGCCCGCGATATCGGGCTTGCCCGCGGCGCGGATCACGGTCTGGATAATGATCAACAGCGGCACCGCGAGCAGCGCGCCCGCCGTGCCCCACACCCAGCTCCAGAAGCTGAGCGAGATCAGGATCATGATCGGATTGATCGTCAGTCGATGCCCGACGACGACAGGCGTGATCGCATTCGCCTCGATCAGGTGCAGCCCGTACATCACCGCGGGCGGCAGCATTGCCACCCACACGTCGCTGAACGTCATCAGCCCGCCCAGCGCCAGCAGGAACGCCGCGATCACCGGCCCGAAATAGGGGATGTAGTTGAGCAACGCGACGATCCCCCCCCACATCAGCGGATAGGGCATCCCGATCAAATACAGCGCCAGCGCCACGCTGAGCCCCAGCACGATGTTGATGAGGGTAATCGTGCCGAGATAGGCGGAGACGTCGTCGACGACGTCCTGGATCACCCGTGCGGTCGCCATCGCGCCGTCGAAGCTGCTCCGCCCGGTGATCGTCTGCTGGCGCATCCGCGTCCACCCGGCGAGGAAGAAGAACACCGTCAGGATGCTGAAGATGAATTGGACGACGACCGTCGGCGCGGAGGTCGCGGCGAGTTCGAGAATCGAATTGGGCGGTGCCACCGCGCTTTGGGTCTGCGCATGGACCGGCGCCGCCGCGACCTGTTGGAGCATCTTGTTGACCGACTTTTCGAGCGTCGAATACAGATCGAGCAGCGGCGACAGATTTTGCTGGATCCGCGGGATTCGCGTCGGCAGCAGGCGAAAGAAATCGGTCGCGGGCACGACGATCGCGGCGATCGCGATATTGGCGAGCAGCAGGAACGCCAGGATGCACAGGATCGCGGCGATCGGGGACGGCACGCGCCGCCGCTCGAGCCATTGCAGCACCGGCACCAGCGCGACCGCGATCACCAGCGCGATCGTCACCGGCAGGAAGAATTCCGCGCCCGATTTCAGCGCGAACGGCGTCGCCAGCACCAACCCCGCCCCCGCGATCAGCGTCAGCGCCGCCAGCAACCGATCGCGGCGGCGCTCGACCCGAATCGCTTCTACGGACGGCAAGCCTGTAGCGCGTGCCCTCGCCTCGTCGTCGACAAGCGAGGCGGCGCTCGGCAATGGTTCGGTCGATTCGATGCCCAAGTCTGCCATCGCGCGACGGTAACGTCTTTCCCTGGACGTGTAATCAACGCTATTCATCGAGCCATGGGAGAGCTTCTGCTGGTCATCGACGAGGGCACCACGTCAACCCGCGCGATGCTGTTCGCGCCCGAGGGCGCGTGCATCGCGAGCGAGGCGGCGGCGCTCGACCAACATTACCCTCGCCCCGGTTGGGTCGAGCACGATGCCGCAGAAATCTGGCGCAAGACGCTGCGGGTAACCGCAGCGATGGTCGCGCAGGCGGGCGGCGCGGATCGGATCGCGGGAATCGGCATCACCAACCAGCGCGAAACGATCGTGTTCTGGGACAAGACCACTGGCGCGCCGCTCGCCCCCGCGATCGTGTGGCAGGATCGCCGCACCGCCGACTGGTGTGCCGCGCACCGCGAGGCGGGGCACGAGGCGCTGGTCCAGGCGCGTACCGGGCTGTTGCTCGATCCCTATTTCTCGGGGTCGAAGATCGGCTGGGCGATGCGCGAATGGCCCGCCCTCGCCGCCGCGGGCGACCGGCTCGCGATCGGCACGATCGATTCGTGGCTGATCTGGAATCTGACCGGCGGGCTCCACGTCACCGACGCGACCAACGCCAGCCGCACCGCGCTGATGCGAAT
The DNA here is from genome assembly GCA_030854075.1 of Pseudomonadota bacterium. GTDB lineage: Bacteria > Pseudomonadota > Alphaproteobacteria > Sphingomonadales > Sphingomonadaceae > Sphingomonas. The sequence goes on along the minus strand of JALYTW010000141.1, from coordinate 13,043 downwards.
CGCGGCGGGCGGCTGGGACGACGACCTCATTGCGCTGTTCGGCGCGCCGCGCGCCGCGCTGCCGGCGATCATCGACTGCGCCGGCATGATCGGCACCACAAGCGCGTTCGGCGGCAGCATCCCGATCACCGGCGTCGCGGGCGACCAGCAGGCTGCCTCGATCGGCCAGGCGTGCCTGTCGCCCGGCGATACCAAGGCGACCTATGGCACCGGCGCGTTCATCCTCACTCACGCGGGCGCGACGCAGCCGACCTCCAACCATCGGCTGCTGTCGACGATCGCGTGGCAACTGGCGGGCGAGCGCGCCTATGCGCTCGAAGGGTCGGTTTTCGTCGCGGGCAGCCTGATCCAGTGGCTCCGCGATTCGCTCGGGCTGATCGCCACGGCAGCGGAGACCGAGACGCTGGCGCGCGGGGTCGCGGACAATGGCGGGGTGTATCTGGTGCCCGCGCTGAGCGGGCTCGGCGCGCCGTGGTGGGAGCCCGATACCCGCGCGGCGTTGTCTGGCTTAAGTTTCGCGAGCGGCAAGGCGCATGTCGCGCGCGCTGCATTGGAGGCGATGGCGCACCAGACCCACGACCTCAAGACCGCCTTCGCCGCCGACGGTCAGGACTGGGCCAGCCTCAAGATCGACGGCGGCATGGTCGCCAACGACTGGATCGCGCAGGACCTGGCCGACATGCTCGCGCTGCCCGTCGAGCGCCCCGCGTTCGCGGAAACCACCGCGCTGGGCGCGGCGATGCTGGCGGGCGTCGGCGCGGGACTGTTCCCGGACCTTACCGCGGCCAGCGCGATGCGCGGCGCGGTCGAGACGTTCGCGCCGCGTACCGACCCCGCCGCACGCGATACGCGGCTCGCGGGGTGGCAGCGCGCGGTCCAATCGGTCATCGCCGCCGCGGGATGATGTGGATCGGTCAGCCTCGGCTCATTCCCACTCGATCGTACCCGGCGGCTTCGACGTGTAATCATAGGTCACGCGGTTGATGCCGCGGACTTCGTTGACGATCCGGGTCGCGACCCGGGGCAGGAAATCGCCGGGGAAGGAGAAGGCCTCCGCGGTCATGCCGTCGGTCGAGGTCACCGCGCGGAGCGCCAGCACATAGTCGTAGGTTCGCCCGTCGCCCATCACGCCGACGCTGCGCACCGGAAGCAGCACCGCGAACGCCTGCCAGATCGCATCGTACAGCCCGGCGGCGCGGATTTCCTCGAGGTAGATCGCGTCGGCCTTGCGCAGGATGTCGCAGCGGTCCTTGGTGACCTCCCCCGGAATGCGGATCGCGAGCCCGGGTCCGGGGAACGGGTGCCGGCCGACGAACACGTCGGGCAGCCCCAGTTCGCGCCCGAGGTCGCGGACCTCGTCTTTGAACAATTCGCGCAACGGTTCGACCAGCTTCATGTCCATCCGGTCGGGCAGCCCGCCGACGTTATGGTGGCTCTTGATCGTCACCGATGGCCCACCGGTGAAGCTGACGCTTTCGATCACGTCGGGATAGAGCGTCCCCTGCGCGAGGAAATCCGCGCCGCCGATCTTCTTCGCCTCGGCCTCAAACACGTCGATGAAGGTCTTGCCGATGAACTTGCGCTTGGCCTCGGGGTCGGTGATCCCCGCCAGCCCGTTCATGAACAATGTCTCCGCCTCCACATGGACGAGCGGGATGTTATAATGGCCGCGGAACAGGCTGACGACCTGTTCGGCCTCGCCCGCGCGGAGCAGGCCATGATCGACGAAGACGCAGGTCAGTTGATGTCCGATCGCCTCGTGGATCAAGAGCGCCGCGACCGACGAATCGACCCCGCCCGACAGCCCGCAAATCACGCGGCTGGTACCGACCTGGGCGCGGATCTCCGCGATCTTGGTCGCGCGGAATTCAGCCATCGTCCAGTCGCCCGTCAGCCCGCAGACGTGCCGCGCGAAATTGGCGATCAGCTTGCCGCCATCGGGGGTGTGGACCACCTCCGGGTGGAACTGCATTGCGTAGATTCGCCGCTCGTCATCGGCGATTACCGCGTAGGGGGCACCGGGGGAGAGGGCCACGGGGCGAAAGCCGGGCGCGAGGCTCGTCACCCGGTCGCCGTGGCTCATCCACACCTGGTGGCGCTCGCCCTCGCTCCACAGCGCGTCGAACAGCGCACAGCGATCCGCGATTTCGATGACGGCGCTGCCGAATTCGCCCGAATGGCCGAGCTCCACGGTCCCGCCGAGCTGGTGCATCAGCGCCTGCTGGCCGTAGCAGATGCCGAGGATCGGCAGGCCGCTGGCGAGGATCGCGTCGGGGATCCGTGGGCTTTCCGCGTCGAGCACCGACGCCGGGCCGCCCGACAGGATGATGCCCTTGGGCCGTATCCGGTCATAGGCCTCGACCGCGGACTGGAAGGGCGCGATCTCGCTATAGACCCCCGCCTCGCGGACGCGGCGCGCGATCAGCTGGGTTACCTGGCTGCCGAAATCGACGATGAGAATGCTGTCGGGGTGCTCCATCGACGCCGTGTAGCGAGCGATGGCGGACAACGAAAGGGGCCGCGCCCATCGCTGGACGCGGCCCCCGGGAATTCAGTCGATGCGGCGGTTATGCCGCCTCGTCGTAACCCTCGTCGGTCATCACCGGACCCGAATCCTGGCCCTTGGCAGACACGTCGCGGTCGACGAATTCGATGATCGCCATCGGCGAGGCATCCGACAGCCGCGGCCCGATCTTGATGACGCGAGTATAGCCGCCATGACGGTCGGCGTAGCGCGCCGCGATCACGTCGAACAGCTTGACCAGCTGGGTGTCGTCGAGCAGCCGCGCGTGCGCCAGACGGCGGTTCGAGAGGCCACCCTTCTTGGCAAGCGTGATCAGCCGTTCGATATAGGGGCGCAGTTCCTTCGCCTTGGCGACGGTCGTCGTGATCTGTTCGTGCTTGATGAGCGCGGCGCTCATGTTGCGGAACAGGGCAATGCGGTGGGCCGAGGTCCGCTGAAGCTTACGACCGCCTACGCGATGGCGCATGATGAATTCCTTCGTTCGTATAGCAGCCGTGCGAGGTACTGCCAGCCAGGCGGTGCGATACGGGCCACCGCCCAAAACCCGTCAAAGGTAACAAAGGTAACGCGACGTCAGGGTCGAAAATGCGACCAACCGAGTGCGTCAGCCCATGATTTCCTGTTCGAGCTTCTTGGCCATTTCCTCGATATTCTCGGGCGGCCAGCCGGGGATGTCCATCCCGAGCCGTAGCCCCATCGACGACAGCACTTCCTTGATCTCGTTCAGCGACTTGCGTCCGAAATTCGGGGTCCGCAGCATCTCCGCCTCGGTCTTGCCGACCAGATCACCGATGTAGATGATATTGTCGTTCTTGAGGCAGTTGGCGGAACGAACCGACAGTTCGAGTTCGTCGACCTTCTTGAGCAGGTAGCGATTGATCTGCTGGGTATCGCCCGCCATGTCTCCATCCACCGGGGCAACCGCATGGCCGATCGGCGCGGCCGAACGCGGCACCGCCGAATCGTCGAAATGGACGAACAGCGCGAGTTGGTCCTGCAGGATACGCCCGGCATAACCGACTGCGTCTTCCGGTGAGATCGTGCCGTCGGTTTCGATCGTGAGCGTCAGCTTGTCATAATCGAGGTCCTGCCCGACGCGGGTTGGATCGACCTTGTAGCTGACTTGGCGTACCGGCGAATACAGTGCATCGACCGGGATCAGCCCGATCGGCGCATCGGCCGGACGGTTGGCGACCGCGGGCACATAGCCCTTTCCGACATCGGCAGTCAGCTCCATGTTAAGCGTCGCGCCCTCGTCGAGGTGGCAAATGAGGAGCTCGGGGTTCATCACCTCGATATCCCCAGACACCGCGATGTCACCCGCCTTGACGTCAGCAGGACCCGTTGCAGACAGCTGGAGCCGCTTGGGGCCTTCGCCCTGCATCTTCAGCGCGATCTGTTTCACGTTCAGAACGATGTCGGTGACATCTTCACGGACGCCGACGAGCGAAGAGAACTCGTGAAGCACGTTCTCGATCTTGATCGAGGTAACCGCGGCGCCCTGGAGCGACGACAGCAGCACGCGACGCAGCGCATTGCCGAGCGTCAGGCCGAAGCCACGCTCGAGCGGCTCGGCGACGAACGTCGCCTTGCGCTTGCCATCGCCACCCGATTTCTTTTCGAGGCCGCTGGGCTTCTTCAGTTCCTGCCAGTTCTTTGCATTGACAGACACGTGTGTCCCCTGGATTTTGGGCCGGAACGGGGGCTGTTCCAGCCGGGAAAGGAACGCGGTCGCTCGTCAGCGGCCACGGTAGAAATCGAACCGTCGGACCTTACACCCGGCGGCGCTTCGATGGGCGCACGCCGTTGTGCGGGATCGAGGTGACATCACGAATAGAGGTGATCTGGAAACCGACCGCCTGAAGCGCGCGGAGCGCCGATTCGCGGCCCGAGCCGGGGCCCTTCACTTCGACCTCGATCGTCCGGACGCCGTGCTCGGCGGCTTTTTTGCCCGCGTCTTCCGCGGCGACCTGCGCCGCATAAGGGGTCGACTTACGCGATCCCTTGAAGCCCATCGTGCCGGCTGACGACCAGCTGATCGTGTTGCCCTGAGCATCGGTGATCGTGATCATCGTGTTGTTGAAGCTGGCGTTCACATGCGCGACGCCAGAGGTGATGTTCTTGCGTTCACGGCGCTTAATGCGCTGCGGTTCACGTGCCATTGGAAATTCCTAAACCCTGATACTGCACCCGAAAGGCTATCGGCCTCGGGCCTGCCCTCCGGCGGAGAAGAAGTGGCGCGAAAGCGCCCCGCGCTTTCGCTGCTACTTCTTCTTGCCCGCGATCGGCTTCGCCTTGCCCTTGCGAGTACGCGCATTGGTGTGCGTGCGCTGGCCGCGAACCGGCAACCCGCGACGGTGACGGAGGCCGCGATAGCAGGCGAGATCCATCAACCGCTTGATGTTCATCGACACCTCGCGGCGAAGGTCACCCTCCACCTTATGATCCGCATCGATCGTCTCGCGAATCTGCAGGACCTCCTGATCGGTCAGGTCCTGGACCCGACGCTCAGGAGCGATGCCCAGCTTGGTCGTGATTTCCTTGGCCTTCGTGTTACCGATGCCGTGGATATAGGTCAGCGCGATCACCACGCGCTTGTTGGTCGGGATATTGACACCCGCGATACGTGCCATGAACTTTATTCTCCTAGCTCCACAGGGTCGGCATGGCCGCACAAACCCCATCTCGTCGCACTGACCCGAATCGTCGGCTCCCAAACGCAAGAACGCGGCGTGCGCTAACATGCGCCGCCGGGAACCGGTAACTCGGAATGGAAGTGAGCTACGCGCTCCACCGGCGACTGTCAAGCTACGCGCCCCGGGAGGGGCAGCGCAATCCGCGCGATCAGCCCGGGGGCATGATCGACCAGGTCGAACCGGCCGCCGTGCAGCCGCGCGACTGCCTCGATCAGCGCCATGCCAAGTCCCGCCCCGGGAGTCGTCCGGGCAGCATCGAGCCGTCCGAATCGCTTCAGCGCAACCGCGCGATCGGCCTCCGCGATGCCCGCGCCGCGATCTTCGACCTGGATCGCGATCTGGTCGTCGCTAGAGCACAGCCGGAGCATGACGACCCCGCCCGATGCGGCATGCTTCATCGCATTGTCGATCATATTTGCGATCGCCTGGCTGAGCAATTCGCGATGGAGCTTCATTGCGCGCGGACGCGCCTCGATCGAGACCGCAAACGTCATCCCCGCATCCTCCGCGACCGGTTCGTACAGTTCGGCGATTTCTTCGAGCAGCTCCGCGGGCTCGACGTCGGAAAACCGATCGCGCGATACCGCCTCGGATCGGCTGATCTCGATCGCGGTCGTCAGCATCGCCATGACCAGATCGGTTTCGACCAGCAGATTATTGAGCGCCGTATCGCGCTGGATGGGATCGGCAATCAGCACGGCGTGTTCGGTCTTGGTCCGGAGGCGCGCCAACGGCGAACGCAGATCATGCGCCAGGCTGTCGGTGACGACCCGCAACTCGCTCATCAACCGTTCCACCTTGCCCAGCATCAAGTTCAGTCGCGCCGCCAGTCGATCGAACGCATCGCCGCCGCCCCCGTCGATCGACACCCGGCGGGTCAGGTCGCCCTCCCCCGCCGCCTCGATGACCGCGGCGATCCGGTCGAGCCGCCGTGCGACGAAGCGCGCCAGTACGAGCCCCGCACCGATCCCGAGCGCCATGCTGAGTACGATGGCCAGAACCAGCGCGCGCTCGATCGCGTGCTGTTCGGCCTCGACCAGATCCAGGCTTCGCCCGGCAAGCAGCCAATAACGCCCGATCGGATGGAGCGCATAGCCGGCATCGCTGGTCGTGGCGCTGCGATCGATGTCGGCAACGCGGAATTTCGTTGGCAGCAGCGCCACGTCGGGGCGTTGCGGCGCATAGCCGACGAGGCGATCGCCGCGTCGATCGAGCACCGCTAGCAACAGCGAGACATCGCCCGGCGCCCGCGCGCCCTCGATCGCGACGAACACCGCCCTCAGACCACCCGACCGATACAAGGCGCGCATCGCATCCGATTTCTCGATCGTTTCGCGCCGCACCGTGCTCATCGCAGCATTGGCGGTCTGCCGCCAGACGAAGCCGACCAGTACCAGGTTGGACACCAGCGCGAGCATGATCGACAGCAGCGCGATCCGCGCGGTGACCGACAGCCGCATCAGCGCGGGCCAGGCAGCCGCTGCGCGATCAGGCGACGTCCTGCGCCAGCCGGTATCCCGCGCCGCGCACGGTGTGGAGGATCGGCGAATTGAACCCGTCCTCCAGCTTGCGCCGCAGGCGCCCGATATGGACGTCGACGACGTTCGAGCCGGGATCGAAATGATAATTCCAGATCTTTTCGAGCATCATCGTGCGCGTCACGACCTGACCGGCATGCCGTGCGAGAAATTCGAGCAGGTTGAACTCGCGTCCACCCAGCGGGATCGTCCTCCCGGCGCGAGTGACGACTCGCGAGAGTAAGTCGATCTCCAGATCGCCGACCGCCAGCTTGGTCTTTTGTGGCTCGCCCGCTGCGCGGTCCGACCGACGGACCAGCGCCTCGATTCGCGCGGATAGTTCGGCGAAGCTGAACGGCTTGCACAGATAATCATCCGCCCCCGCCTTCAGGCCATCGACACGATCATCGACCGCCGCAAGCGCGGACAGGACCAGGATCGGGGTCGTGATCTTGGCGGCCCGGATCGCGCTGACCATCGCAAGGCCATCGAGCCCGGGCAGCATCCGATCGGCGATGATCAGGTCGAAGATGCCTTCGCTCGCCAGGAACAGGCCGTCACGGCCATCCTTGCACGCCTCGACGGCATAACCGGCTTCGGCCAAGCCCTTAGCCAGATAGGCGGCGGTCGAACTGTCGTCCTCGACGATCAGGATCTTGCGGGTCACATCGATCCTCCACTCACTCGTTCCATCGTGAAAAAGTCGACGGAAAAGGTCCTTTTCCGCCGACTTCCCGCGGTACCCTCGGGAGTGTCGGGCACCGATCCCGTTGGCCAGCGCTCGCCGCCATCAGTGCGGAATAGACCCCGCCGGTGGACCGCGCGATGACCTGGACATGACAGTTGCGTCATGCCAGCCGCCGCGGGAGCGAGCCCGTGATCAGCTGTCCAGAATCGCGGCGATCTCGGCACCGACGACGTCGATGTCCGCCATCCCGTCGATCCGCCGTACCAGCCCGCGCGCGTCGTATAGCGGCAGGATCGGTGCGGTCTTCTTGCGATATTCCTCCATCCGGGTGCGAACGGTGTCCGCATTATCGTCGGGGCGGCGCTTGAACTCGGTCGATCCGCACACGTCGCAAACCCCCGCGACCCTGGGTCGCTTGAAGGTGTCGTGATAGCCCGCGCCGCATTTGGCGCAGGTGTAACGCCCGACGATACGTTTGATCAGTTCCGGCTCGTCGACCTCAAGCTCGATGACATGGTCGAGCGTACGCCCCCGCTCCGACAGCAGCTGATCAAGCGATTCGACCTGTGCCGCGGTGCGCGGATAACCGTCAAAGATTACTCCGGTATCGGCATCCAGCGCATCGAGCTTTTCGCCGATGATGCCCGAAACAATCTCGTCAGAGACGAGTTCACCCGCCTCCATCACGGACTTGGCGCGAAGACCCACCGGCGATCCCGACTGCACCGCCGCGCGCAACATGTCACCGGTCGACAGCTGGACCATCCCGTGCTGTTCGACGAGCCGGCTCGCCTGGGTACCCTTGCCTGCGCCCGGCGGGCCCAGCAGAATGATGTTCACGCGAACGCACTCCCTCGTTCGTGGTCAATGCCCCAATCGGCGTTAGCGCAGGCGTCCGCCCTTCAGCTTCGCCTTCTTGATCAGGTCGCCATATTGATGCGCCAACAGATGCGATTGAATCTGCGTTACGGTGTCCATCGTTACGTTGACGACGATCAGCAAGCTAGTCCCACCAAGGTAGAAAGGAATCGACAACGCCGACACCAGCCACTCGGGGATCAGGCAGATTGCAGCGAGATACGCCGCGCCGATCACCGTGATCCGAGTCAGTACGTAATCGAAATAGGCCTCGGTATTCTTGCCCGGGCGGATGCCAGGAATGAACCCACCATAGCGTTTCAGATTGTCCGCGGTCTCTTCAGGATTGAACACGACGGCGGTATAGAAAAACGCAAAGAACACGATCCCCGCGCCATACAGCAGCATATAAACCAGCGAGCCGTGCTGGAGATATTGGTTGAGGGTGATGATGATATCACCCCATTTCGACGCACCCGCGACGCGCTGGCCCGCGAACTGGGAAATCGTCAGCGGCATCAGCAAGAGAGACGACGCGAAGATAGGCGGGATGACGCCCGCGGTATTGATCTTCAGCGGCAGATGGCTGCGATCTGCCTGCATCCCGCGCTGCGTCTGCCGCTTGGGATATTGGATCAGGATCCGCCGTTGTGCGCGTTCCATGAAACAGATGAACAGGATCAGCACCACCACCGCGACGACGATGCCGATCAGCTTGATCGAATCAAGGCTGCCCGATCGGCCGCCCTCCATCAGATTGACGAGCGTCGTTGGCAGATGAGCCACGATCCCCGCCATGATGATCAGCGATACCCCGTTGCCGATTCCGCGACTCGTAATCTGTTCGCCGAGCCACATCAGGAACATCGTACCGCCGACCAGTGAGATCACCGCCGCGATGCGAAACGCCATCCCGGGTTCGATCACCGCCTGCATGCCGTTGCTGGCACCCAGCGCCTCGAGCCCTACTGCGATGAAATAGCCCTGCACCGCCGTCAAACCGACAGTGCCGTAGCGGGTGTATTGGTTGAGCTTCTTGCGCCCGCTCTCGCCTTCCTTCTTGATCGCGGCAAGCGTCGGCGACAGCGACGTTGCGAGCTGCACGACGATCGAGGCGGTGATGTACGGCATCACGCCGAGCGCGGTCAGCGACATCCGGCTGAGCGACCCGCCCGAGAAGGTGTTGAAGAAATCGAGCACGCCGCCGGTCGTGCGCTGCGACAGTTCGTTGAGCACGGTAGGATCGATCCCGGGCAGGGGAACATAGCTCAGCAACCGGAACACGATGAGCACGCCCACCGTGAACCACAGTCGCTTCTTGAGATCGGTAGCCTTCGCGAATTTCGAAAGACTGATGCTTTGCGCCATCTGGTCGGCTGCGGATGCCATCGGAATCACATATCCTGAAACGAAGAACGGCGGGATGCGGTGTTACCCGCCCCGCCGCTCATATAGGCGCGCCAGCGCGCATGTCTAACCGGGTCGCCGCATTGGCCCCCGCAGGGCGGGGAGCAATCGCGCGGGTCACTTGGCGAACGATGCCTTGTGCGCCTTGCGCTCCCGATATTTGACGCCCTTTTTGGCGGCGGCCTTCTCGGCGGCGGGAACGAATTCGATCACGGTGACCGTGCCGCCCGCCTTCTCGACCGCCTCGATCGCGCCCTTCGACGCACCATCGACGGTGAATGTGAGCTTCTGGGTTGTCAGTTCGCCCTTGCCGAGCAACCGGACGCCATGCTTACCGCCCCGCGCCAGGCCAGCGGCCTTGAGCGCGGCATGGTCGAATTCGGTGCCGGTGAGCTTGCCCGAATCGATCGCCTTCTGGATCGACCCCAGATTTATCTCGGCAAAGTCCTTGGCGAAGATGTTGTTGAACCCGCGCTTAGGGAGCCGCATGTGGAGCGGCATCTGACCGCCCTCGAACCCGGCGATGCTGACGCCTTCACGGCTCTTCTGGCCCTTCTGGCCGCGCCCGGCGGTCTTGCCCTTGCCCGAGCCGATGCCGCGTCCGACGCGCATCTTGTCTTTGCGGGCACCGTCGTTGTCCCGGATTTCGTTCAGTTTCATGGGTTGCACTCGCTTTCGCTTTGGTCGCGCCTGGAAAAATGAGGAAGGGGGCCGATAGCCCCCCGCCCCGCGTTTGTCATCTGATGACGCGAAGGCCTCAGCCCTCGACGCTCACCATGTGCCGCACCTTGCGGATCATCCCGCGGACTTCAGGTGAATCCTGGAGTTCACGCGTCCGGTGCATCTTGTTGAGGCCGAGGCCGATCAGCGTTGCTCGCTGGCTCTTCTCGCGGCGGATCGGCGATCCGGTCTGCGTGACCGTGACCGTGCCGCCCGCTGGCTTGTCCTGCTTCTTTGCCATCATTCTTACTCCGTGAGCGCCGCGGCATCAGCCTCGGCGGTCGGTGACCCACCGCGGCCAAGCAAATCGGCGATCTTCTTGCCGCGCCGCTGCGCGACCGCCTTCGGCGACGTCTGGTCACCCAGCGCTTCGAACGTGGCGCGGATCATGTTGTACGGGTTCGACGTGCCGACCGACTTGGTGACGACGTCGGCAACCCCGAGCGATTCGAAGATGGCGCGCATCGGGCCACCCGCGATGATCCCGGTACCCTGCGGCGCAGCGCGCAACGTCACGCGCCCCGCCCCGAAGTGCCCGTTGGCATCGTGATGCAGCGTGCGTCCGTCCTTCAACGGGACACGAACCATCGCCTTTTTGGCAGCGGCGGTCGCCTTCGAGATCGCTTCAGGTACTTCGCGCGCCTTGCCGTGACCGAAGCCGACGCGGCCCTTGCCATCACCGACGACGACGAGTGCTGCAAAGCCGAAGCGCTTGCCGCCCTTCACCGTCTTCGAGACGCGATTGATATGGACGAGCTTCTCGATCAGCTCTTCGCCGCCGTCGTCGCTGCCAGGGCCACCACGACCACGGTTATCGCGACCACGGCCGCCAGGACCGCCGCCGCGATTGCCGCCGGGACCACCACCACGATTGCCGCCACGACCACCGCCGCCGCCGCCCGGACCACCACGACCGCGACCGCCGCCACCGCCCTGATACCCACCAGAGCCGCCCGATCCCGGGCCACCCGAGCTAGCGCCGGTGCTGGGAGGAATCGAGCCCGGCCCGCCGGTGTTCGTGCCGGGAGTAATATCCTGCTGGGTCGTTTCCGGCTTCAGCACCATCTCGGGCTGGTTGCCCTCGCCCGTCGTGTTCTCGTCAGCCATATCTTAAAACTCCAGTCCGGCTTCGCGCGCGGCGTCGGCCAACGCCTTGACCCGGCCGTGATAGAGGAAGCCGCCGCGGTCGAAGACGACCTGGGTGACGCCAGCCTGCTTGGCGGCCTCGGCAACCCGCTTGCCGACCGCGGTCGCAGCCTCGACATTCGCGCCCGACGTCTCGCGCCCGTCCTTTTGCAGCGTCGAGGCGGCAGCGAGCGTCTTGCCTGCCGCGTCGTCGATCACCTGGGCATAGATGTGCTTGCCCGACCGATGCACCGACAACCGCGGACGGCTGCCAGCACGCGACCGGAGCGCGGTGCGGTTGCGGCGACGCCGCTTCTCGAACAAAGAGAGACCCTTGGTCATTACTTCTTCTTCCCTTCCTTACGGAAGATGAACTCGCCGTCGTATTTGATGCCCTTGCCCTTGTAGGGCTCGGGCTTACGCCAGCGACGGATTTCGGCGGCCAGCTGGCCAACCTTCTGCTTGTCGGCACCGCTGATCTCGACCGTCGTCGCGTCGGGCGTCTTCACGTCCAGATCGGCGGGGACATCGATGTTCACGTCGTGGCTGTAACCGAGCTGCAAACGCAAGTTCTTGCCCTGCATCGCGGCGCGATAGCCGACGCCGTTGATCAGCAGCTTCTTGGCGAAGCCGTCGGTCACACCGGTCACGAGGTTCTGCACCAGCGTGCGCTGCATGCCCCAGAACGCCCGTGCCTGCTTGGTGTCGTTCGCCGGCATCACGGTGATGCCGCCATCCTCGAGCGTGTATTTGATCTCGTCGCGCATCGCGAGGCTGAGGGTGCCCTTGGGGCCCTTCACGTTCAAGGTCTTGCCCTCGATCGTCGCGGTGACGTTCGCCGGTACGGTGACCGGCTTCTTACCGATGCGGCTCATCAGAACACCTCCGCAAGGACTTCGCCGCCGACATTCTGCTCGCGCGCTTCCGCGTCGGACAGAACGCCGCGAGGCGTCGAGACGATCGTAATGCCGAGGCCGTTCATGACCCGCGGCAGGCTCTGCGAACCCGAATAGACGCGGCGGCCGGGCTTCGAGACGCGCGCGACATGCTTGATCGCGGGCTGGCCCTCGAAATATTTGAGCTCGATGCGCACGCCGGCGGCGGGGCCCATCTGCTCTTCGCTGTAGCCGCGAATATAGCCTTCGCGCTGCAGCACGTCGAGGACGCGGACCCGCAGCTTGCTGGCGGGCGAGAGGACGGAGTCCTTCTTCGCACGCTGGCCGTTGCGGATGCGGGTGAGCAGGTCACCCAGGGGATCGGTCACTGCCATATCAGATTCCTTACCAGCTCGACTTCGTGACGCCCGGGATCAGGCCCTTGTTGGCCAGTTCGCGGAGCTGAATACGGCAAAGCCGAAACTTGCGATAATAGGCGCGCGGACGGCCCGTGATCTCGCACCGGTTACGGATGCGGGTCGGGTTCGCGTTGCGCGGCAATTCCGCCATCTTCAGGCGCGCGATCAACCGCTCGCCTTCGTCGAGCGTCTTGTCGTTCGCCTGGGCCTTCAG
>JALYTW010000131.1 GCA_030854075.1 Pseudomonadota bacterium | reverse complement strand
CACCTGCGAAGCGCGCCAACGCGTGCGCGATCGCCGGGGTGTCGCCGAACGCGTGGCGCGCGGCGATTCCGCGCCGCGCCAGCCGCGCCTCGACATCCGCGGCGAGCGGGCGTTCGCCCTCGAATTCGTGGACGCACCCTGCGATGTCGAGGATCAGCGCGTCGGGCGGCGCGAGACTGACGATCGGGGTATAGCGCGCGCATCCATCCGCGAGCCGTTCGAGCCAGTCGAGATCGGCATGTGCATCGGTGTCGAAGAGGTCGAGTTCGGGAACGCGCGCGCGCGCATCGGCCAGCGTCAGCCCCGGGGCGATGCCGAGCTGCGCCGCCGCGAGATCGACCGCGGCGATGCGCACCGCGTTGCCGAGGGTCTCGGTAAACGCGACCGGCGCGTCACCCCGCCCGACGAAGAGGTGCGCGCGGGTGGCGCGCAGCCGCTCGATCGGGAGCCACGGGAAGACGAGTGCCAGATAGCGGCGCGGCGTCGGCGGTGTCGGCGATCGGGGCGATCTGGGCGAAATTCCGGTCATCTCTCTTCCATTCCACGCGCCAGCGCGCGCCCGCGGGGCCGCCGCGACGGCGCAACAACTCGACCGCGAAGCCAGGGTGGCCCGGCGCATTCGCTGGCAGCGCGGTCGAGGGGATCGCCGCGACCCCCCAGCGCGTTGCCGCCGCGCTCGGGGTCGGTTCGGCCCCCATTCGCAGCGACATCACCGTCACCCCCGATACCTCCGCTGCCAGCATCAACCGCCGAGTCGCGGTGAGGTCGATCCGCGGCGCACGGCCATGGCTTTCGACCACGAGCGTGCCGAGCCCCGCGCAGCGCGCGGCATCGGCGGCGGCGCGCAGCAGTCCAACCTCGTCGGCTACCGACGCCACCACGAACGCCGCCGGCGACATCCCCAGTTCGGCCAGCCCCGCCCCCAGGATTCGCCCACCCCGCCGCTCGGCGTCTTCGGTCCTGATCCAGAGCAGTGGCAGCGCCCCCGCCGCGATCACGAGCGCCACCGCGAAGCCGGTCGCGGCGGGGGCGTCCTGCGCGTCGAGCGCATAGAGTTCGTGAAGCTGCGCGCGCGCCAATCCCCGGTCCAACCACGTCTCGATCGAATCGCGCGTCCCTTCGCGCGCGCCGAACGGGTCGGTACGGCGAAGCGATTCGATCAGGGCGGACGACTCGTGCATCGATGTTCTTGTAATGTTCTTATCGACGAGTCGCCAGCCTTGAATCGCTGCCCGCCCCCGATTCATGGCCTGGATCCCCGCGCGGGTTCATGGGGCTTGCGGACCCCGGGGGTGGATGCTAGTGGCCGCGCCTCACCCGCCCCCTGCGTTCTCGCGGCGGGCATGGCGCCAGAGCGGGCGTAGCTCAGGGGTAGAGCACAACCTTGCCAAGGTTGGGGTCGAGGGTTCGAATCCCTTCGCCCGCTCCAGTCTTTCCAAACATGGTCGGTCGTCGCAACGAGCATGTTTGGCGCGCCGCGGGCGACGCACTACAGGGCATCCGATGCTCCGCCTGACCGAATTGACGCTGCCGCTGCACCACCCGGACGAGGCGCTGCCCGCCGCGATCTGCAAGCGGCTGCGGATCACCCCGCGCGACCTCGTCCGCCACGTTGTCGCACGCCGCGCGCACGATGCCCGCGACAAGACCAACATCCAGCTGGTCTATTCGGTCGACGTCAATGTGAAGGACGAACCGGGCGTGCTGGCGCGGTTCCGCAAGGACCGCAACGTCCAGCCGACCCCCAACACCAGCTATAAACCCGTTGCTCAGGCTCCCGCGGGGACGACGCGACCGGTGGTGATCGGCGCGGGGCCGTGCGGGCTGTTCGCCGGGTTGATCCTCGCGCAGATGGGGTATCGCCCGATCATCCTCGATCGCGGCAAGGTCGTGCGCGAACGGACCAAGGATACCTGGGGCCTGTGGCGGCGCAGCGTGCTCGACCCCGAATCGAACGTCCAGTTCGGTGAAGGCGGTGCGGGCACCTTCTCCGACGGCAAACTCTACAGCCGGATCAAGGAATCGCGGCATCTCGATCGCAAGGTGCTGACCGAATTCGTCAAAGCGGGTGCGCCCGCCGACATCCTGACCGAGGCGCACCCGCATATCGGCACGTTCCGGCTCGTCACGATGGTCGAAAATATGCGCGCAACGATCGAGGCGCTCGGCGGTGAATACCGGTTCGGCACACGGGTCGACGGCATCGACGTCGCGATCGACGCCGCGGGCGATCGGCGCATCCGGGGGCTCCATCTGCATCACGCCGATGGCGCGAGAGACGATTATCTCGAGGCGGACCGCGTCGTGCTCGCGATCGGGCATAGCGCGCGCGACACGTTCGCGGTGCTCCACGCGGCGGGTGTCCATGTCGAGGCGAAGCCGTTCTCGATCGGGGTGCGGATCGAACATCCCCAATCATGGATCGACCGGTCGCGGTTCGGCGCGGATGCGGGCAACGACATTCTCGGCGCGGCCGAATATCACATCTCGCACCACTGCAGGAACGGCCGCACCGTCTATAGCTTTTGCATGTGTCCCGGCGGAACGGTGGTCGCCGCGACGTCGGAAGAGGGCCGCGTCGCGACCAACGGCATGAGCCAATATTCGCGCAACGAGCGCAACGCCAATTCGGGGTTCGTCGTCGCGATCGATCCCGCGCGCGACTATCCCGGCGATCCGCTGGCCGGAATCGCGTTCCAGCGCCACTGGGAATCGCTCGCCTATGTCGCGGGCGGCTCGAGCTACAAGGCACCTGCACAACGCGTCGGCGATTTCCTCGCGGGCCGTGCGTCGGAATCGCTCGGCAGCGTCGTGCCGTCGTACCGCCCCGGGGTGACCCCGACCGACCTGGCGCACTGTTTGCCCGACTACGCGGTCGCGGCGATGCGCGAGGCGATCCCCGTGTTCGGGCGGCAGATCGCGGGGTATGATCACCCCGATGTCGTGATGACCGGGGTCGAGACGCGGACCTCCTCGCCGGTGCGCTTCACCCGCGGCGACGATCTGCAAAGCCTCAACACCGCGGGGCTGTTTCCCGCGGGCGAGGGCGCGGGCTATGCGGGCGGCATCCTGTCGGCGGCGGTCGATGGGATCAAGGTTGCCGAAGCGGTAGCGCTCAGCCTGACGTCGTGACCGCCGCTTAGAGCTGGCGTAGGGCGCGCGCGGGGCGCGCGTTGAGCACCGGCCAAGCGCCGACGAGGCCGAGCCCCATCGTCACCACGACCCCCGCGACCAGCGTCAGACCGATGGCCCCCCAGTCGGGCAGCCACGCGAAGTCGAAGATTTGCGTCACGACATACCAGGCTCCGCCGAGACCGAGCGCCAGCGCGAGTAGCGACAGGATCGCGCTCAGCATCGCATATTCGAGCGCCTGGACGCCGAGCACCTGCCCCCGCGTCGCACCCAGCGTCTTGAGGATCACGCTGTCGTACGTTCGTGCCTCGCGCGCCGCCGCGATCGCACCGACCAGCACCGCGATGCCGGCAAGAATCGCGACCGATGCCGCCGCCGCGATCGCCGCCGCCATCCCCGCGACGATGTCACGCACCTGCGCGAGCACGCCGCGGACCTCGATCACCGACACCGACGGAAACCGCGGCAGCAGCGCACGCGTCACCGCGGCCTCGCGCCCCGTCGGCAGGTCGATCGTCGCGGCAAGGTTATGCGGCGCGTCCTGGATCGCGTTGGGCGAAAAGACGAGCACATAGTTGAACCCCAGCGTATCCCACTGGATTTGTCGGAACGAGGCGATCCGCGCGCTCCGCTCGACGCCGAGCAGGCTGTAGTCGAGCGTTTCCCCGATTCTGAGGTCGAGCGCGTCGGCGAGCCGCTGGTCGACCGAAACGAGCGGCGGGCCGCGATAGTCACGCGGCCACCATCTGCCTGCGCTCACCACGCTCCCCTCGGGCAAAACATCGGCAAAGGTCAGCCCACGCTCGCCGCGCAGCGCCCACGCGCCGTCGGGAATTTGTTTGAGATCGGCGACACGGGTGCCGCCATAGCCAGTGATCGTGCCGCGCATCGCGGGCACGGTCTTGATCGTGGCTTGTGGCGCGATTTGGGTAATCGTCCCGCGAAATTCGGCCTCGCGATCGGGCGGCACGTCGAGCGCGAACAGCGCGGGCGCGCGCGCGGGGACGGTGCGCGCGATGTTGGCGTCGATGCTCGTTCGGATCGCGGCGAGCAGCACGAACAGCGTGAGCCCGAGCCCGAGCGCGACGACCAGCGTCCCGGTCCGCGCGCCGGGGCGATGCAGTGCCGCGACCGCAAGCCGCAGCAGCGGTCGCTTCGATCGCGGCAGCGCCGCCGCGCCGCGCCTGATGCCCCAACCGAACGTGGCGAGGATCAGCAATACCCCGGCGACCGCGGCGAGGAATCC
>JALYTW010000128.1 GCA_030854075.1 Pseudomonadota bacterium | reverse complement strand
GACCAGATCGGGCTCGCCACCCGGGCAATCGACTTTGCCCCAACCCTCCAATCCGCTACGACACCCCATCCCCCCCTCCCGAAAGGCTCCCGATGCCCCTGCTTCGCCCCCTTCTCGCCGTACTCATGCTCGGCAGCGCCACGCTCGCGGTCGGGCAGCAGGCGGCACCGTCCGCGCTCGTCGCCGCGACCAAGGCGACGACCCGCACCCCCGCGAACGTTGCGCGCGATCGCTATCGCCATCCGGTCGAAACGCTCGCGTTCTTCGGGGTGAAGCCGACCGATACCGTCGTCGAGATCTGGCCGAGCGGGGGCTGGTACACCGAAATCCTCGCGCCCTATCTCGCCGCGCACGGCAGCTTCTATGCGGCGGGGCCGACCGCCAAGGCGCTCGCGACCGTCACCGCGAAACAGGCCGCCGCGCCCGCCGCGTATCGCACGATGCACCTCGCCACCTTCCCCGCCCCTGCCGCCAGCACCGACGCCGCAGCCGCGGTCCCCGCGGGAAGCGCGGACGTGGTCCTCACCTTTCGCAACGTCCACAACTGGCGGTTCGGCAAGACCGACCAGACCCAGGCCGCGTTCGACCAGATGTTCGCGATGCTCAAACCCGGCGGCACGCTCGGGCTGGTCGAACACCGGCTCCCCGAAACCGCGGTCGGGATCGAGGAAGCGCGCAGCGGCTATATGAAGCGGTCCTCGGTGATCGGCTTCGCGCGCCGCGCGGGGTTCCGGCTGGTCGGCGAGAGCAAGGTCAACGCCAACCCCAAGGATACGCATGATTACCCCAAGGGCGTCTGGACGCTCCCCCCCAGCTATGCGGAGGGCGATACCGATCGCGCCCGCTACTCTGCAATCGGCGAAAGCGACCGGATGACGCTGAAATTCGTCAAGCCCGCCTGACCGGTCCGCGGCGCCGCGGGGACCACGCACGTTAACCACGCTCGCTTCGCAGTTTCGCAACCAATTTGAGGCTATGTCGGCGCCGCATGAACGCGCGCCGTCTCCCCACCGCTCCATCCCGGCACAGCCTCGGGGCGCTGAAAGCGCTCGGGCTCGTCGACGATGGCGGGGAGCGGATCATCGCAGCATTGGGAGCGCGACTGCGCAGCCTCGCATCGGTCTGGCCGATCGCGGTCGCGGCACAGGCGATCGCCTTCATCGTGCTGATGTCGATGACGGTGCTGGCCGAACAAGTGCCGTACGCGCTGGTTTCGGTGATCGCGGGCGCGGCCACGCTGACGCTATCGATCGGCCTGCTGCTCGGGCTCGCGGTCAAGCGGCTCGCCGCGTTCTCGCCGATCCAGCGCAACCGCCTCGTTGTTGCCACGCTGACCCTCATCGCCGCAGGGCTCTTCGCGATGCTGTGGCAGGCCGCGGCGCTACCGGGCGGAGCGATGCGGACCATTGCGATGGTCGCGTGCGTCGGCGCGATCGGGATCACCGCGGTCAGCATCCACCAAATTCGCGCAGCCTCACTGGGGTTCAGCACGGGGTTGCTCGCCATGTTCGCGCTGATCAGCGGCAATGGGGGCGCGATCGCGGTCGGGATCGCCTTCGTCGCGTGCCTGGCCTTCGCGACCGTGCGTCTCGCCCGGCTCGATGTGCTCACCGCGCTCGATCATGCCGACGAAGCTCGCGCGGGGCGGCTCGCCACCAAGATGATCGCGGAATTCGAGACCCACGGCACCAGCTGGTTCTGGGAGGCCGATCGCCAGGGCCGGATTACCTATCTGTCCGCCAAGGTCGCCGCGCAGATCGCGGGCCAGGGGCCATCACCCGTAGGATCGCTCGTCACCGAGGTGTTCCGGATGGACAGCGCGACCCCCGGGACCGAACGGACGCTCAGCTTCCACATATCCTCGCGCACGTCGTTTTCCGATTATTCGGTGTGCGCGGCGGGCGACGATCAGGCCGCGCGCTGGTGGTCGATCTCCGGGCGTCCACTGATCGACGATTACGGCCGGTTCCAGGGTTTCATCGGCTCGGGCACCGACCTCACCTCGATCCGCCAGTCGGAAGCGGAAATCACCCGGCTCGCGCTGTTCGACAGCCTGACCGGGCTGGCCAATCGCCAGCGGATCCGGATCAGCCTCGACAAGACGCTCCGCCAGCAGGGCGGCGCCTATCGCCCCTCGTCGCTGTTCCTGATGGACCTCGATCGGTTCAAGGCGGTCAACGACACGCTCGGCCACCAGGCGGGCGACCTGCTGCTGAAACAGGTCGCGCAGCGGCTCGAACGCGGGGTCGGCGACGCCGGGCTCGTCGGGCGGCTCGGCGGGGACGAATTCCAGGTGCTGCTCCCCGGCATCGACCACCGCGATGCGCTGACGACCCTCGCCAGGGATCTGATCGCCTCGCTCTCCCAGCCCTATTTCATCAGCGGTGCCAGCATCACGATCGGCTGTTCGATCGGGGTCGCGATCGCCCCCCAGCATGGCGAAGATGCCGAAACGCTGACCCGCAACGCCGATCTCGCGCTCTACGCCGCCAAGGCCGACGGCCGCGGGATCCACCGCTTCTTTTCGGAAGACATGCTCGAGGGTGCCAAGACCCGCAAACAACTCGAAGACGACATCCGCGCCGGGATCGCCGCCGGCGCGTTCCACCTCGCCTATCAGCCGGTGGTGTCGACCAGCGATGCGCAGATCGTCGGGTACGAGGCATTGATCCGCTGGGACCATCCCGTTCGCGGCGCGATCTCACCGGCCGATTTCATCCCGGTCGCGGAGGAATCCGGGTTGATCGCGCCGCTGGGCGAATGGGTGTTGCGGACCGCCTGTCACGAAGCGGCGAGTTGGCCCGGCGAAGCGCGGATCGCGGTCAACGTCTCACCAATCCAGTTCGCCAATCCAGCGCTTCCCGCGATCGTCACCTCGGCGCTCGCGAACGCGGGGCTCCCCGCGCACCGGTTGGAGCTCGAGGTCACCGAAGGCGTGCTGCTCGACGAAACCGATGCGTCGGCGCGGATGTTCGCCGCGCTGAAGGGGATCGGAGTCCGCCTTGCGCTCGACGATTTCGGCACCGGTTATTCGAGCCTCGGCTATCTCCGCACTGCCCCGTTCGACAAGATCAAGATCGACCAGAGCTTCGTCCGTGGGTCCGCGCAGCCCGGCAACCGCAACGCTGCGCTGATCAAGGCGATCGTCACGCTCGCCGACACGCTGGGGATGGAAACCACCGCCGAGGGGGTCGAAATCCAGGACGAGATCGAACTCCTCCGCACGCTCGGCTGCACCCACATCCAGGGCTATGTCTATGGCCGGGGCATCCGGTCCGCCGAGGTCCACGGGCAGCTCGCCGGCGGCCCCAGCGCGCTGGCCAGCGGTCACAAGGTCAGTCGCGCGCCGCGGACCAGGATGCTGCGGTCGGCGCGGTTCGCGATCGGAGGGATCGAGGGCGATGTCCGGATCCGCAACATCTCGAACGCGGGCGCGATGGTCGACGGGATCGCGATCGACCCCAAATCGGTCGGGGTCGAGGTGCTGATCGAGCTGGTCGAGGACCAGATGTTCGCCGCGCGGGTCGCCTGGGCGAAGGACGGCAAGGCTGGGCTCCAGTTCGCTCAAGGGTTCGATCTCGATCGGCTCAACCAGCCCACTCCAGGCCGCACGATCCGCCGCAGCGCCTGATCGCGATCCCGAGCCACGCTGCGGGATGCGGATGACCACGCCCGGCGATGAAATATTTCCGTTCCCCCGCCGTTCCCTTGCATTCGCAGGAACCCGCGCAAGTCCACGCGTCGCTGCGGTGCGGCATCGACCAACCGACTCTCCAACGCGACGAACCGAGTCGCGACTAAGTCATTAACTCTCTTGCGTCAGCCGCGGGTTTGGCACAATCTCTAGTGGTTGAGTTCGGGGGCGGACCCAATTACTGGTAGGAACCCGGTCGCAGCCCTATGTTGCGGTCATCAAGTTTCGCGCGTTTTCCACAGGAATGTGCGCATTTTGTTCTCTTCGCCCGCCGGCTCGAATGATAAGATGGGGGATGCCCCCGATTCCAATGGGTCCGATTCGAACGGACTCGCAGATGATCAGCGACGACGGGAGCGGTAGCGATGGATTTCAGGGACAGCCAGGCAAGCGATATGACCACCGATACGATCGACGCGACCGAGACGACCAGGACCTCCGACAGCAGGTCGATCAAACCCCAACCCTATCCGGTCGAGGTCGATCACAGCCGCGATGCGCTGCTCACCGATTTCGGCAAGGAAACGCTGAACGACCGCTATCTGCTGCCCGGCGAAGGCTATCAGGACCTCTTCGTCCGCGTCGCCTCGGCCTATGCCGATGACGCCGCCCACGCACAGCGAATCTACGACTATATTTCGCGGCTGTGGTTCATGCCCGCGACCCCCGTGCTGTCGAACGGCGGCACCGGGCGGGGACTGCCGATCAGCTGCTATCTCAACAGCGTGCCCGACAGCCTCAACGGCATCGTCGATACCTGGAACGAGAATGTCTGGCTCGCCAGCCGCGGCGGCGGGATCGGCACCTATTGGGGCAACGTCCGCGGGATCGGCGAACCGGTCGGGCTGAACGGCAAGACCAGCGGGATCATTCCGTTCGTCCGCGTCATGGATTCGCTGACGCTGGCGATCAGCCAGGGCAGCCTGCGCCGCGGCTCGGCGGCGGTCTATCTCGACGTCAGCCACCCGGAGATCGAGGAATTCCTCGAAATCAGAAAGCCTTCTGGCGATTTCAACCGCAAAGCGCTCAACCTCCACCACGGCGTGCTCATCCCCGATGCGTTCATGGAGGCGGTGCGCAACGGTGACGAATGGATCCTGCGTAGCCCCAAGGACCAGTCCGAGCGCGGCAAGGTCGATGCGCGCGCGCTGTTCCAGAAGCTGGTCGAAACCCGCCTCGCGACCGGCGAACCGTACATCGTATTCGCCGATCACGTGAATGCGAACATGCCCAAGCATCATCGCGATCTGGGCCTGAAGGTCTCGACCTCGAACCTGTGCAGCGAGATCACGCTGCCGACGGGCCGCGATCACCTCGGCAACGATCGCACCGCGGTGTGCTGCCTGTCCTCGCTCAACCTCGAGACGTGGGACGAGTGGAAGGACGAAAAGGGCTTCGTCGAGGACGTGATGCGCTTCCTCGACAACGTCCTCCAGGATTACATCGATCGCCACGAGCCGGGCATGGAGCGCGCCGCCTATAGCGCGGGTCGTGAACGTTCGGTGGGTCTCGGCGTGATGGGTTTCCACAGCTTCCTCCAGGCGCGCGGCCTCCCCTTCGAGGGCGCGATGGCGAAGAGCTGGAACCTGCGGATGTTCAAGCAGATCAAGAGCCAAGTCGACGAAGCCTCGATGCAGCTCGCGATCGAGCGCGGTCCCTGCCCCGACGCCGCCGACATGGGGGTGATGGAGCGGTTCAGCTGCAAGATGGCGATCGCGCCGACCGCCAGCATCAGCATCATCTGCGGCGGCACCTCTGCCTGCATCGAGCCGATTCCCGCCA
>JALYTW010000115.1 GCA_030854075.1 Pseudomonadota bacterium | reverse complement strand
CGGCGGGATCGATCGACCTCGGCACTCCGCGCACGCTATGGATCGGCGTCCGGCTGCGATAAGCACGGCGCCAAGGAGAGGGTGATGACCGACACCGCGCACGCGCAAGATTGCTACCCCGTCAGCGGCGACTGGACCGACGCGCGCGTCGATGCCGCCGCCTATGAACGGCTCTACGCCGCCGCCGCCCGCGATCCGGACACCTTCTGGCTCGACCAGGCCAAGCGGCTCGACTGGACCAGCCCCCCCACCGTCGCCGGCGACTGGTCGTTCGACGGAGACGATTTCCGCATCAACTGGTTCGCCGACGGCACGCTCAACGTCGCCGCCAATTGTCTCGACCGCCACCTCGCCGCGCGCGGCGATACCGTCGCGATCATCTGGGAACCCGACGACCCATCGGAGGACCCCCGCCGGATCACCTATCGCGAACTCCATGCCGAGGTGTGCCGTTTCGCCAACGTCCTCACAGCGCAGGGCGTCGCCAAGGGCGACCGCGTCACCATTTACCTGCCGATGATCCCCGAGGCGGCGTTCGCGCTGCTCGCCTGCGCCCGGCTCGGCGCGATCCACTCGGTCGTGTTCGGCGGCTTCTCGCCCGACGCGATCGCGGGCCGGATCGAGGATTGCGGTTCGACCCTCGTCATCACCGCCGACGAAGGCCGCCGCGGCGGCAAGCGCATCCCCCTCAAGGCCAATGTCGACGCCGCCGCCGCCAAGGCTCCCGGCCTCGCCAGGGTCATCGTCGTCAAATCGACCGGCGGCGATGTCACGATGACGCCCCGCGACGTCTGGTATCACGACGAGGCCGCCAAGGTGTCCGCCGACTGCCCCGCCGAACCGATGGCCGCCGAGGATCCGCTGTTCATCCTCTATACCTCGGGGTCGACCGGCAAGCCCAAGGGCGTGCTCCACACCTCCGCGGGCTATCTGCTCTGGGCGAGCTACACCCACGAACTCGCGTTCGACTATCGCCCCGGCAATGTCTTCTGGTGCGCCGCCGATGTCGGCTGGGTCACCGGGCACACCTATGTCCTCTACGGTCCGCTCGCAAACGGCGCGACGACGCTGATGTACGAAGGGCTCCCCAACTGGCCCGACGCCAGCCGCCTGTGGCAGATCGTAGACCGGCACCAGGTCCACACGCTCTTCACCGCCCCCACCGCCTTGCGTGCGCTGATGAAGGAGGGCGATGCGTTCGTCACCGCCACCGATCGTTCGTCGCTGAAACTGCTCGGCAGCGTCGGCGAACCGATCAACCCGGAGGCGTGGCGCTGGTATTACGAGGTCGCGGGCGACGCGCGTTGCCCGATCATCGACACCTGGTGGCAGACCGAAACCGGCGGCGCCATGATCGCGCCCATCCCCGGCGCGACCGCGTTGAAGCCGGGCAGCGCCACGCGGCCCTTCCCCGGCGTCTTCCCCCGTCTCGTCGATGATCAGGGCGCGACGCTCGACGGCGCCGCCACCGGCAACCTCGTCATCACCCAGAGCTGGCCGGGGCAGATGCGCACGGTCTGGGGCGATCACGATCGCTTCGTCCAGACCTATTTCACGACCTATCCGGGCACCTATTTCACCGGCGACGGCTGCCGCCGCGACGCGGATGGCTATTACTGGATCACCGGGCGCGTCGACGACGTCATCAACGTCAGCGGTCACCGGATGGGCACCGCCGAGGTCGAAAGCGCGCTGGTCGCGCACCCCGCGGTCGCCGAGGCCGCGGTCGTCGGCATGCCCCACGACATCAAGGGCCAGGGCATCTACGCCTATGTCACGCTCAACAGCGGCGTCGCGACGACCGACGACCTGCGCGCCGAGCTCGTCACCTGGGTCCGCCAGGAAATCGGTCCGATCGCGACCCCCGACAAGCTCCAGTTTGCCCCCGCGCTCCCCAAGACCCGCTCGGGCAAGATCATGCGCCGCATCCTCCGCAAGATCGCCGAAGACGACACCGCGAGCCTGGGCGACACGAGCACGCTGGCCGACCCGGCGGTGGTGGAGGATCTGGTGGCTAATCGGGTGGGGTGAGCGGTGTGCCGGGTTAGTACAATACACGTTAAATGTCGCAAATAGGAAGGGGCAACCTCGCTAGAATGAAGCCATGCCCATAATAAATCGCCCATACTTTTTACGAAGGAGCGCACCCAATTCCTCAGTAGAGGCAACTCCACATAGTTCCGTCCGGGTTATAACGAGAATTATTTCATCATCTCGATTGAAAGTGTCGCGAAGATGGGCATGGGCAGCATTCAGATCATCAGCGTTGCACGTGATGCCGTTTGCTGCAACGAGAAGACCGAATTTCAACTTCATCCGATGAACCTTAGAGGTGAACGCGCGCAGTGTTGCGGCATTCACCGGTACGGCCCAGTTTTTGCACTCGATGATAAGCAGTGCAGGAAAAAAGGGCAGCCCCGTTCCCGTCACTTGGTGATTGTATAAAATCAAATCAATCTCAAGTGATCCGGGCATATCTTCGACATTTCGATCGATTAATCCTACGCCGTCGATCAGGCACATCGTGTTTTCAACAACATCTTCGAGAGCCTTCCCTTTTTCATGGGAATTTCCGGCGTCGCCTATGGCGAGGTGATCGATTATGTCTTGTTGCAGTATTGCAGTCACTATACCGCTCCATGTGCGGCACGGTTACGCAGACTACGTATGTGACGACCCAAATCACCGTCTTGCGCCAATTCAACGAATTTATCCACCGAAAGCCAAAACACATGTGGAGAAAGATGACGTCGTCTTATATTGGGTTCTTGTTCAGTTAATATAAAGCCACAACCAACCCCAGATGCATAAATGAAATCAAGCAACTGCTGCTCCACTCGCTTTGCCATTTCCGGATCTAGCCGGCTTTTAATCTCGATGACCGCTGGATCGAATAGTTCCGCGTCCTGTGAACCCAGCCACATGAGAATATCAGGCCTACCTGCAAAGTTTTCGCTTTTAGGCTCTAAAATGGCACTCCCCCCGACCTCCAAAATAGCCGTATATACCCGCGCCTCTAACTGGGAGTGAAATTGTTGAGTAGCAATAACAGGCTCTCTAGGTTCGACCGACGCCATACCGCCAGAAAATCGATCGCGCTCTAAAATAGTCTCGTGCGGTGTTAGTAGAAACGCGTCTAAATGGAATGCCAACGCATCTATCTCTTTTAGCTTTATATCAACAAGAGAAAATATTGATCTAGCTACTCTTCCAACACGTTTACTGGAAGATATCATAAATACGGGTTTTTTCATCCCCTCCGCAAGACCTACTTCATACAACACTCTTTGATCACTCTGCGATCCATTCAAGATCGCGATTACGAAATCGCAGCGATGAATCGTTGATGCGTACCTCATTCCAATCTGCGTATTTTCTGACCAATTCCATGCGATTTGACGTTGCCCGAGCAGAAGGGGCAGCATTCCTAGATCAAGCCCATACGGTGCTGATATGAAGCACCGTGAATAGCGCTGAGGAGAGGATATCATCATGTTGCGATATTAGCTTGCATTTTGCAGGTCGCCTAGCGAAAAATTATGTTTTCCGTTGCGGTACTCGAATTGTCCGCCCCCCTTCATATAATATTAGCTCGTAGCCGCCACTCGAACTATTTTTTGTTTTCGGGTATATGACTGAGTTTCAAGTTTATGGACTTAGTATGATAAGGAGATAGCAAGGATAATATAGCAACTCTATGTCAGGATAGTGGTGTCTTAGGCATCTTTCTATTAAATTGATAGATTTTTGACTTAGGATCGCGTACGGGACGCCAGCAACAACGACCGTCGTGTCGACAATCCACCCCGACCCCGGTTGCCCCCACCCCCCAACCCGCTACAA
>JALYTW010000108.1 GCA_030854075.1 Pseudomonadota bacterium | reverse complement strand
CGCCGCCAGCGCCGCAACCTGGTGGCGCGCGGCACGGCGGTCGCCGAGATGTGGGTAGCCAGACAGCAGGAGCAGCGCCGCGGCGGTGACGCCCACCAGCATCGCGAAGGGACGGCTCGCCGCCATTCCGATGCCGGCGAGCACCGCGATCGGGACGATCAGCGGCAGCGCGTAATGGTTGAAATAGGGTGGGACCGCCAACAGCCCGACGATCGCGACGACCAGCCAACCGCCGATAACCCAGCGCGCGGTGCTGGTGAGGCGAGCGAGCCCGAAGCACGCCGCGCCCGCGGGGATCAGAAGGTTGAGCGCGATGCCGATCAGCCGCCCCGCGATCGGCTCGCCGGGCGGGGTGATGCGCAGGAAGATCGATTCAACATTCGCGAACCACCACGCGTCGCCGTGGCCGATGCCAAGGTACACAGCATAGGCGATCACGGTCGGGGCGAGCGCGAGCCCGACGAGCGCCAGCGCGTAACCGGCGAGCGCGCCGGGACGGACCCCGCGCCGCCACGCGCCGATCAGCAACGCGACGCCGAACCACGCGCCTTCGAAGACCACCGTGGGCTTGATCTGGAGCGCCAGCCCGACGAGGAGCATCGCGGCGATGCCGTGCCGCCAGCGGGTGTCGGGCCGTTCGATCGCGAGCCAGGTCAGCAGCGCCGCGCCCGCGATCAGGCCGTTGTAAAAGACCGGCGCCTGCCCGCCGCGGCCGCCGAGCAGTTCGATCCAGACCAGATACACCGCGCCTGCGCACAGTCCCGCCCAGCCGGTGGCAAGTCGCCGCGCGAGGAGCGCGATCACCCCCGAGGTCAACGCCGCGGCGGCGGTCGCGACGAGCTGGTAGCCGATCCACGAATCCCCGCCGACCGCGCGCGCGGCGGCGTAGATCAGGAACAGCCCGACCGGCTTGCGATCCCAGATATCGACATAGGGAATCGCGCCGTGGAGCATCCGGTCGCCGACGAGCAGGTAGAATTGCTCGTCGAGATCGATCAGCGGATTGCCGATATCGGGGAGGCGGAGCGCGAGCGCGAGGATGGCGAGCAGCAACCACGTCGCGGCGATCCCGGGATCGCGTCGTCGGCTGGCCTGCGTGTCCATCGTGCCGCTCTGCCGGAAGATGGTAAACGGACCGTTAGGGCTGCTCAGAACAACTCGCCTTGCGGGCCGCGGGGCGGGCGGAAGAGGTCGGTGCGGAGCGTGATCCGTTCGCGGTTGAGGCCGTGCTTGCGGCACGCGATCTGGAAGCGGGTGCGGAGCAGGTCCGCCCACGGGCCGCTGCCCTTCATCCGCGACCCGAAATCGGGATCGTTGTCGCGCCCGCCGCGGAGCGAGCGGATCGTCGCCATCACCTTGGCGGCGCGATCGGGAAAATGGGTGTCGAGCCACGCGCGGAACAGCGGCGCGACCTCGTGCGGCAGGCGGACGGGGAGGAAGAATGCGGCCTTCGCGCCCGCTTCGGCGGCGCGCTCGATCAGATGTTCGATCTCGTGATCGGTGATCGCGGGGATGACCGGGGCGATCGAGACATAGACCGGCACCCCCGCATCGGCGAGGCGGCGAACCGCGGTGAGCCGCCGTTCGGGGTGCGGCGCGCGCGGTTCGACGGTCAACGCGACCTTGGGATCGAGCGAGGTGATCGACACTGCGACCGCAGCGAGCCCCTTCGCCGCCATCGGGCCGAGCAGGTCGAGATCGCGCAGCACGCGATCGGATTTGGTCGTGATCGTCAGCGGATGATCGGTCTCGCGCAGCACGTCGATCACGCCGCGGGTAATCCGCCAGGTCGCCTCGATCGGCTGATACGGATCGGTGTTGGTGCCGAGCGCCATCGGTTGCGCGGTATAGCCGGGCCGCGACAGTTCTGCGCGGAGCAGTGCCGCCGCCTGCGGCTTGGCGAAGAGGCGGGTTTCGAAATCGAGGCCGGGCGACAGGTCGTGATAGGCGTGGGTGGGCCGCGCGAAACAATAGATGCAGCCATGTTCGCAGCCCCGATAGGGGTTGATCGAGCGATCGAACGGGATGTCGGGGGACTGGTTGCGGCTGATGATCGTGCGTGGGGTTTCGACCGTCACCGTCGTCCGCAGCGGCGGCGGTGCGCCGTCGATCGCCTCGACCGCATCGAGCCAGTCGCCATCCGCCTCGCTTTGCGGCAGATTGAAGCGCCGACTTGCGGTATTGTGCGTCGCGCCGCGATGAGGGCGGGGGACAGGACGGGCCTTGACCATCGCGCGACGATAGTCGATCTACTGGAACATAGCAAGAACAAGAGTCGGTAAATGGCACGGTTTAACTATCTCGAACTGCCGGTCGCGGACACGGACACCGCCAAGATTTTCTACGCGGCTGCGTTCGGCTGGACCTTTGCCGATTTCGGCCCGACCTATGCCGCGACGACGACCGGCGACACCGACATTGGTTTCCAGTCCGACCCCGCCGAGCGCACCGGCGCCGCGCTCCCGGTGGTGGAGGTCGCCGACATCGAGGCCGCGCTCGCCGCGGTGGAACGCGCGGGCGGGCGAATCACCGCGCCGATCTTCGCCTTCCCCGGCGGACGCCGCTTCCACTTCGCGGATCCCGACGGGCACGAGATCGGCGTGACCGAGCCGAGCCACTGACCCGCATCAACGTTCGGTGAGGCGGGGTATCAGCTCGACGAAATTGCACGGGCGGTGGCGGCTGTCGAGCTGGTCGCGCAGGACCATGTCCCAGCCATCCTTGACCGCGCCGGTCGAGCCGGGGAGCGCGAAGACATAGGTGCCGCGCGCGACGCAGGCGCAGGCGCGGCTCTGGATCGTCGAGCTGCCGATCGAGGCGATGCTGACGTAGCGGAAATATTCGCCGAAGCCGGGGATCATCCGGGTCGCGACCTGTTCGATCGCTTCGGGCGTCACGTCGCGCCCGGTGACTCCGGTGCCGCCGGTGGTGATGACGACGTCGATCGCGGGGTCGTCGATCCACGCGTCGAGCTGCGCGACGATGGCGTCGGCGTCGTCGATGACGATCGCGCGCGTGGCCAGGACGTGCCCCGCCTGGGTCAGCCGGTCGACCAGCGTGTCGCCCGAACGATCGTCGGCGGGGGTGCGGGTGTCGGACACGGTGAGCACCGCGATGGCGACGGGGATGAAGGCGAGCGCAGGATCGATCGGCATCGCGCGGCTATGCCGGATCGCGGCGCGGCGGGGAAGGCGGGTGGAAGGTCACGAAGGGTCACGACAGCGCGCGGTGCGACCGGAGGGCAAAGGTAACGAAGGTAACGCGACGTACAGGTGGAAAATGCGACGAACCGAGTGCACGGGGGTGGTTTGCCGCGAGGTGGGGCGGGATGTCGACAGTGGGAAAGAGCGATAGGGGGAGGATGACAGGGATTGGGGGTGTAGGACAGGGGATTGGTGGGCCTGATCCGACCGACAGGTTCCGGACAGCCGATCGAGTAAAGCTACCGTTCGGTTCGCCGCCGCGGGTTGAGCAGGTAGCGCCCCCGACTAAATATCGCGACCTGATTCGTCCGATTCTGAAAGCTGCTGCTTTTGACGAGCGGTTTTGACACGGCCTACAAGGCGGACCGCTGCACTTCGAACGACGGGGTCAAAACCGACTGAGACGGTTGAAAAACGTGCGTGATCAACGCCCAGCCGAGCGTCAATCAGCTATTCCGCTTCCAACGTAAATCAACGTTTGCACTGCTACCATACCTACTAACGCTTGAAACAATAACAGCACTGTTATAATGGCACCTCATGTTTATCACTCAGCGCGGTCTCGGCACCGCTCTCCGACATTTGATCGACCTTATCGATGGCGATGTTCAGGCGCGATACGAAGCTAGCGGACTGAGTTACCGCCCGCGTTACACGCCGGTGGTCAAGGCGCTTGCCCTTCTCGGAGAAGGTTCAATCAAAAGCATCGCGAGCCATGCTGGGCTGACCCATTCCGCTGCCAGCCAGACAGTGGCCCAACTGGTCAAAGAGGGTCTGGTTCGGCAGGTGCGTGGCCGTGATGGCAGGGAACGCATCGTGTGCTTTACACCGACGCTAACCGCGATGATGCCACGCCTATTGGAACTGTGGGCCGCGACCGACCGCGCTGCTTTAGAACTGGATGCTGAGTTGTCTTTTCCACTGTCGGTACTGTTATGCGAGACCACAGAAGCTTTGGCTGCCCGCCCGTTTCGCATCCGCATTCAGAACGCTGAGGCATTGACATGATGGGGCGGACAATGGCTGCACTGATGCTGGTCATTATCCCTTTATCTGCCATGGCGCAGGGGTCGAGCGCTGAGCAAACCGCACGGGCTCGTCGCGAGGTGGTCGAACGGGTGGCCGATCTTATCGATCATCGCTACGTCGATCCCGTAGCGGGCAAGCGCATCGCGCGGGATCTACGCCGCGACCCTTCCAAGTCGATTGCGGGCGACACGTCAGCCGCGTTCGCTAAAAATTTTACCGACTATCTCCGCACGCTATCTGGCGACGGTCATTTCGCGCTCGATTTTGACCCGTCCCACGAAGCCTTGCCCGATGGAGAAACCGCCGACCAAACCGAACTGAACCGCTGGTACGGCCCGCAGGTGAATTACGGCTTCGAGCAGGTCGCGAGGCTCGACAACGGGGTTGGCTACCTCGACCTTCGTGTCTTTGCGCCGACCGAAATGGGCGGCGATCTCGCCGCAGCTGCAATGAGCCTGCTGGCACAGTCGCCAGCCCTCATCATCGATTTGCGGCGCAACGGTGGTGGGATGGGCGAAATGACTCATTTGCTCGCCGGGTATCTGCTGGACGAAATCCGCGAGATGAGCGCCGACTACGATCGTCCCAACAGCCGCACGACACGTCACTTTACGCCGGCAAAAGTGCCTGGGCGCCGGTTCGGCGGCATCAAACCCGTCTATATCCTGGTTTCCAAACGCACGTTCTCTGCGGCTGAGGCCTTCGCCTATGATCTGCAGGCCATGAAGAGAGCGATCGTCATCGGCGAGCAAACAGGTGGCGGCGCACACCCCTTCTTTTACCGCCCTGCCGGACATGGGTTTGTCCTCTCCCTTCCAGAGCAACGATCGATCAATCCGATTACGGGTGGCGATTGGGAGGGCGTCGGAGTGACACCCGACATTCGTGTTTCGGCAGATACTGCGCTTGACCAGGCTCTTGCCGAGGCGACGAACAACCTTTCAAAAAAGGCGATGAAATAGCAGCAGCCCAAGCCTATGCCGCTTCGGGGCTACGGCATGCAATGAGCGGCCTGAATGGTCGACCGGCGGCGTTCGGGACTGGACTTTGGGATCGGAACGACTGGATGTGGCGCTATGCCGGCGTGCCGCCTCCGGCACACCTTTTACCCCCCTCCACTCAGTTCGAACTCACCGTCGTTGATTGCGGCGAGACGTTCGCATTCACCGCGATCGCGGTGGTCGAGGGGCGGGCGTTCATCCGGATCGCGGTGGCGCCCGGGAGGCCGGGGAAGCGCGGCCACATGCCCTGCGCGAGCGCGGCGCGGCTCGGCATCGATTGCCTGGCGTTCTTCGCGCCGCTCCGGGTCCCGTTCTGCGCCTCGTACATCCAGTAGTTGCGCATCACCGTAACGACGTAGCCGCGGGTTTCCCAATAGGGGATGCTTTCGATGTAGAGCAGCGGGTCGCCGTTATCGCGGACGATCGCGTTCCACTCGCCGACCGGCTTTGGCCCCGCATTATACGCCGCGATCACCTTGGGGAGCAGCCCGCCGGTGACGCTGGCCATGTCGCGGAGCCGTTCGAGGTGGCGCTGGCCGATGTCCATGTTGGTCGAGGGGCGGGTGAGCTGCGCCTTGTCGATCGTGCCGCGGCCCTGTTCGCGCGCGAAATCGGTCGCGGCGGCGGGCATGATCTGCATGAGGCCATAGGCACCCGCGGGGCTGACGACCTTGTTGCGGAAGCCCGATTCCTGGAGCGTGTGCGCGTAGACCAGCGACTTGTCGACGCGCCAGCCGCTGTCGGGGGTCCAGTTGGGGGTGGGGTAGCGCGCCTCTGCAGTGGTGGTGACGCCTTGCGGACAGTTGTGCGCGAGCCAGACGGTGGTCGCGGGCAGGTTCAGCGCCTCCGCCACGCGGATCAGCGCGGAAAATTCGCGGGGGTCGCCGATCTTCGCCTGCTGGCGGACGACGTCGTCGGCCAGATCGGTCTCGCCGATCTCGGCAAGCGCGGCGGCGACGCGGACGTTGGGGCGGTTGCCCACCGCCTGCCAGTCGGCGGCGACGCGGCCGGGAAGTGGCCCGGCTTTATCCGTGAGCGCAAGCGCCTGACGCGCGAGCTGGCCGTAGAAGCTTTCGGTGAACTGCGCGGCGGCCTGGAGCCGGGGCTGGACCTTGTCGGGGCGACCGCATGCCATGTCGGCGCGCGCGGCCCAGTACATCCCCGCGGCGCGCAGATCGACATCGCCCGCGCGCGCGGCGACGCCTTCGAACCCGGCCTCCGACGCGGCGCAATCATTCTGGCGCCATGCGGAGAGCGCGGCGGTCCAACGGCCCTGGATCGCCCAATCGCCTTCGCCGTTGGCGGCCTTGGTGCCCATCGCGCGCGCGTTGGCGTCGTCGGCAGAGAGGAAATACATCCACGCGGTCTTGGCCTGCCATTCGGTCAGCGCTTCGGGCGACAGCCCCGTGGTCGCGTCGAGCAAACCCTGCGCCGAGCGGCCGTCGTCGATCTTGACGAAGGGCGCCATCTGGAGCGCGAGGGCGGCGGCGAGCTCGTCGCTGCGGACGCTTTTCGCGCGGACCCGGGTCGGCGCGCCGTCGCGCCAGATCAGCCGCTGCGCGGTCGGCAATGGGGGCAGATCGATCGCGCCGCGGAGTTTGGCAAGGCGCGCGATCTGATCCGCCTCGGGAAGTTCGGGGGCCTGGTTGAGGAGCGCGACGAGCGGCTCGAGCTCGACGCGGGGCGATCCCTTGGCGGTGTAGAGTTCCGCGCGCGCAATCGGGTGTAGCGGGCCGGGCTTCATCGCATCGAGCCCGATCTGCGCATCCTGCCACTGGCCGTTGCGGATCGCGGCGAACACCGCGCGATACGCGTCGCGCTGACTGGCATCGAGCTGGTCGGGAATCCGATCGGCCTTCGCGGCGGGCACGCGGCTATCGGCGGGCGGCGCGCCGTCCAGTGCGGCAGCGAGCGCGGGGAGGGGGGCGACCGCGATCAGGGTCCCCGTCAGCTTCAGGGCCAGTGCCAGCGTGCGGTTCACGTCAAATTCCCCATCAGCAATTGCAAATCCTTCCATGCCTCCGCCTTCAGCGCCGGCTTTTCGAGCAGCAGGCGCGGGTGAAAGCTGGCGACCACCCCTATGTCTCCACCACTATGGTTAAAGCTGTGTAAAAGTCCGCGACTGGCGGGAATTTCCGTCCCGGTGATCGCACGGCTGGCCGCATTGCCGAGACAAAGCACGCGTTGGGGGGTCGCGAGGTGGACGTGATGGCGCGCGATCTCTCCCAATCGCGCCTCGACCTCGCGCGGCATCCGGCCCGCGATCGGGCGCTTGGCGCAGACCGGGACCAGATACACCGCCTCGCGAGTCAAGCCGATCGCGGCGAGCATCCGGTCGAACAATATCCCCGACGGCCCCGCCAGCAACCGACCGTCGCGGCCGTCGTCGGGATCGGGGCAGTCGACGACTACCATGATCGCGGCGTCGGCGGGGCCGGTGGCGGAGAGGAACGCGCCGCGCCACGCGGCTTCGGGGGCAGCCGGGGAGTTGCGCCAGGCGGCGAATGCGCCGAGCGTCGCGGGGAGCGCATCGACGACCGCGCTGGCGATCGCTGTGGGCACGGCGCTGGGGTAGAGTTCGGCGGAGACAGTCGGAGCAGGCGGTGCGAGCCAGTCGCATGGGGCCTCGTCGACCAGCGTGTCGACCCCCGCCTCTGCCCACCAATCGAGCGTGCTCGCCGCGCTTGCCAGCCAATCGAAATGTTGGTCCGCTCCCATCGGTGCGTTAGGCGCGTGGTTGACGTGGCGGTCAACTTGTCGGATCGGCGTTGCGAGACAAGACGTTGCCGGCCCGCGCCCGTTCGATGCCGCGATCGACACGCCGCGCGCGCCGATGCTGGAGAAGAAAATGAGCGACCGCGAATCGATGCCCTATGACGTGGTGATCGTCGGTGCGGGTCCCGCCGGCCTGAGCGCCGCGATCCGGCTGAAACAGCTGGCCACCGGCGCCGGCGCGGAGCTGTCGGTTTGCGTCCTGGAAAAGGGATCCGAGGTCGGCGCGCATATCCTGTCGGGCGCGGTCGTCGATCCGCGCAGCCTCGACGAACTGCTGCCCGACTGGCGCGACCAGGGTTGTCCGCTCGCCGAGGTGCCGGTGGTCGACAACCAGCATTGGATCCTGTCGGCCAAGGGCAAGACCAACTTGCCCCATGCGCTGACCCCGCCGTTCCTCCACAACAAGGGGACCTACACCGGAAGCCTGGGCAACACCTGCCGCTGGCTCGCCGAGCAGGCAGAGGCGTTGGGGGTAGAAATCTTTCCGGGGTTCGCCGCAGCGGAAATCCTGTTCGACGGACAGGGGCGCGTAAAGGGCGTGGCGACCGGCGACATGGGCGTTGCCCGCGACGGCAGCCACAAGGGCGACTACACCCCCGGCCTCGAAATCCACGCCAAATACACATTGCTGGGCGAAGGTTGCCGCGGCAGCCTGTCGAAGGAAATCATCCGTACGTTTGATCTGGCCAAGGATTCGAGCCCGCAGATCTATGGCCTGGGAATCAAGGAATTGTGGGACATCGATCCCGAACTCCACGTGCCCGGTCGCGTCATCCACACCCAGGGCTGGCCGCTGGGTGACGACGCCAACGGCGGCGGCTGGTTGTATCATCAGGCAAACGGGCAGGTCAGCCTGGGGTTCGTGACGTGGCTCAACTACACCAACCCGTATCTCTCCCCGTTCAGCGAGATGCAAAAGTGGAAGACGCACCCCGACATCGCCGCGATCCTGAAGGGGGCCAAACGCGTCAGCTATGGCGCGCGCGCGATCAGCGACGGCGGGCTGCAGGCGATCCCCAAGCTGGTCTTTCCCGGCGGCGCGCTGATCGGCGATAGCGCAGGCTTCCTCAACGTGCCGCGGATCAAGGGCACGCACACCGCGATGAAGAGCGGGATGATGGCTGCCGACGCCGCGTTCGCTGCGGTGCAAGCCGGGCGCGAGCACGACGAACTGACCGCCTACCCCGACGCGTTCGACCAAAGCTGGGTCAAGCAGGAGCTGTCGGTGGTTCGCAACGTGGCACCGCTGGTCAAGAAATTCGGCGATTTCCTGGGGTCGGGTCTTGCGGGCATCACGATGTGGTCCGAGCATCTCGGAATCAGGATGCCCTTTACGATGCGGCACAAGCCCGATCACGAAACGCTGTGGCGCAAGGATCTGGTCAAGCCGCCGGTCTATCCCAAGCCCGATGGCGTACTGACCTTCGATCGGCTGTCGTCGGTGTTCCTCTCTAATACCAATCACGCGGAGGACCAGCCCGTCCACCTGACGCTGAAGGACCCGGATATCCCGGTTAATTACAACCTGCCGACCTATGACGGGCCGTCGCAGCGATACTGCCCGGCGGGTGTCTATGAGTTCGTCGGCGTTGAGGAAGGGGACCCGAAATTCGTGATCAACGCGCAGAACTGCGTCCACTGCAAGACCTGCGACATCAAGGATCCCACTCAGAACATCAACTGGGTGGTGCCAGAGGGTGGGGGAGGCCCCAATTATCCCAACATGTAAGCGCCTGTTCCTCGCACTCCTGCTGACGTCGAACCCGGCGGCGGCATTCGCCGATCCGGGCGATCTTGCCGCTTATATGCGCGCACGCACTGCCGATGGGCGCGCACCGGCGACGGCGACCGCCGATTACGCCGCGGCGCTGGCGGGCGCCCCCGACAGCGAGATCGTCGCGCTGCCCGCCTATCGCGCAGCGCTGGCCGCAGGCGATATCGCGTTGGCGACGCGCGCGGCGGCGGTGCTCCGGGGGTCGGGGGAGGTGCCATCCGAC
>JALYTW010000101.1 GCA_030854075.1 Pseudomonadota bacterium | reverse complement strand
TGATAGACCACCTTGGCGGTCAAGACCGGCACCGCGCCCGCGGGCAGCGTCGCGGTCAGCGGCGTCGCCGCCACCAGCCCGACGGTGGCCGAATCGCCGAGCTGGACATCGGCGGTCGATACCTGCTTCCCCTTGGCGACCAGCGGCTTGGCCTGCCACGCGCGGAAGCCCCAGTTCATGAACTTGACCGATTCCTCGATCCGCTGGTTGAAGCTGGTGAGTCCGGCCAGCACGATCACCAGGCGACGCCCATTCTGTTCGGCCGATCCGGTGAAGCCGTACCCCGCCTCGTCGGTATGCCCGGTCTTCAGGCCATCGGCCCCGGCGACGCGCCCGAGCAGCGGATCGCGGTTCGCCTGGGTGATGTCGTTGCCCGCGCCCAGCGTCTTGCCCCAGGTGAAGCTGGGGAGCGAGTAATAGCGTTTGTAGAGCGTCGGGAAATCCTGGATCGTCGCGGTCGCCAGCGTCGCGAGATCGCGCGCGGTGACATAGGTCACGCCATTGTCGGGCCAGCCGTTCGCGGTGCCGAAATGGCTGTTGGTCAGGCCCAGCCGCTTGGCGGTCTGGTTCATCCGGTCGGTGAACGCCGCCTCGGTGCCCGAAATCCCCTCGGCGAGCACGACGCACGCGTCGTTCCCCGACAGCGTCACGATCCCCTTCAACAGATCGTCGACCGTCGGCTTCTCGCCCACGTTCAGGAACATCGTCGATCCGCCCGCGGCACCGTGCCAGCGCTGCCACGTCTCGGGGCGCACCTCGAAGCTCTGGTTCGCCTTCAACTCGCCCTTCTTGAGCATGTCGAACGCGACATAGACCGTCATCATCTTCGCCAGCGACGCGGGCGGCATCCGGCGATCGGCATCCTTCGCGAACAGGATCGACCCCGACGACAGGTCTTCCATGAACGCGATCGGCGCAGGCGTGTCGAATTGCGGTGCGGCGGCGATCGAAGGAACCGCGATCGCGATGACGGCGAGCGGCGCGAGAATTAGCTTGTTCATCAATAATGTTCCGTGTCGGTGGTCGTTCAATCCGCAGGCAGGATCTGCGCGTCGCCATAGCCATGTGCCGCGACCGCGTCACGCGCGGGTTGCACCTCTTTCGCCGTCAGCGGGCCGATTTGCACGCGATAGAGCGATCCCGACGCCACCACCGCCGCGCCCAGCCGCCCCGCCAGTGCCTGCGCGCGCGCGAAATTGGAAAAGGTCGCGATCTGGACGCGGTAGCGGCGCGCAGGATCGAGCTGGAGCGGCACCCGCATCACGCGATCGTCGCTCGCCACCGACACCACCCCGCCCGACCGCAGCGCGGCAGGCCTCCCCGCGAGCAACGCGGCGGCCTCCAGCGGGGTCGGGTGATAAGCGCGCACCTTGACCCGCGTCACCGATCGCCGCCCAAAGCCGAGTTGCTGCGCCGCACCGCGCGACAGGTCGATCACGCGATCGCGCCGCCCCGGCCCGCGATCGTTGATCAAGACAACAACCGATCGCCCGGTGTCGACATCGGTCACCTCGGCGTAGGATCCCAATGGCAGCGATCGGTGCGCCGCGGTGATGCCGGCGGGATCGAACCGCGCGCCCGATGCGGTGCGGTTGCCCGCCAGTTCGTCGCCATACCAGCTGGCGAGTCCGACACTTTCATAATCGCCGTAACTGCCCGCGGTCACCACCGCGGCATGGCCGCTGCCGCCGCTGCACGCGGTCAACGCCAGCGCCAGGGCGATCAGGCTAGCCCGCGACGGCATCGGCGAGCAGCCCGACCGACAGCGCGTAGAAATTCGAACAATTGTAATCGAGGATGACGCGATAATTGCTCGTCAGCAGATAGGCGGTGTCGCCCTCGCCGTCGGGTTCGAGCAGCGTCGCCAGTACCGAATCGGCCGGCCAGCGCCCACCCTGTGGCACGATGCCGAGCGCGCGCCATTCGGCCATCGTCCGCCACGCGCTGTGGCGTTCGAACACCCGCGGGCAACGCGGCGAGACGAGTCGGGTTTCGAGGCTCGATCGATCGAGCACGCGCGGCACGGTGACCGCGATTCCCCAGGGCTGCCCGGCGCGCCAGCCCGCATCGACGAAATAATTCGCGATCGATGCGAGCGTGTCCGCCGAACTGTTCCAGATATCGATCCGGCCATCGCCATCGCCGTCGCGCGCGACACGGAGGTAAACCGAGGGAAGGAATTGCGGATTGCCGGTCGCGCCTGCCCAGCTGCCTTGCAATTGGCTCCGCGTCACGCCTCGGTCGAGCATCTTCAGCCCAGCGATGAATTCGCCCGCAAACAACGACCGACGACGGCCCTCATAGGCAAGCGTAGCAAGGCTACGAAGCAGGTCGAAGTTGCCAGTGTAGGAACCGTAATTGGTCTCATGACCCCAGATCGCGACCATGATCGATTCCGGAACCCCGGTTCGGTCTTCGATCCTCGCCAGTCGTGACCGGTTGTCGCGGTACGCCGCCTGCCCGCGCCGGATCCGTTCGCCGTCGACATGACGCGCCTTGTACGGGGCGAAGGGAGGAATCGCGGTCGATCCCGACGTGCCGCCCGGTTGCCCGCGGTCGAGATCGATCACGCGCTGGTTGAGCGTCAACGTGGGGAAGACCGAATCGCTGGTCCGACCTGATACTCCTGCCGCGGCGGCTTGCTGCCGCAGCGTGGACAAATAGGACTGGAATCCGGATTCGTCCTGCGCCGCTACCGGGCCGCCGAACGCCAGAGCGATTGTCGCGATGGCCGCATAGCGACATACCCTGCTAATCTTACCCCACATGCCGATGAAAGTGCCACAGTCAGCGCCCCGCCGGTACCCCGCGTCGTCGCGGCTCTTGCACAGATGGGCGTGTCGCGCCTATCGGAAGCCCGCGCGGAGAGGTGGCAGAGTGGTCGATTGCTGCGGTCTTGAAAACCGCCGTGGGTTCGCGCCCACCGTGGGTTCGAATCCCACCCTCTCCGCCACACCGCAATCAGTCGGAAACCGGGCCGCCCTGCGCCTCGACCAGACGAGCGAATATATCGGAAGGGATCGGTTTTTTAAACTGGCAGCCGCCGATGAAATCGTCCGCCCACATGACGTCGGCGACGATCGAGCCCACCTCCGGCAGCGTCAGCCAGATCGTCTCGCCTCGCTTTAGCGCCGAGTAGGTTTGCAGCTTTGCGCCATGGACCGAGATGTCGACCACCTTGCACAGCGTTCGACCGGCCTTGCCGAGCCGTGCATCCAGATACACCGGCGCGCGCGGTGCGCGGCGCCGGCCCTCGGTCTTTGCGGATTCGAACTCGGCGGCGAACATGGCGTAAGTCTACGCCGCCAAGGTTAACGCGGCGTTAGCCCTTGCGGAGCGTCAGCCCGCCGCCGAAGCGCTTGTTGAAGCGCGCGACCTGGCCGCCCGCGTCAAGCATCGTGCCGCGGCCACCGGTCCACGCCGGATGCGCCAGCGGATCGATCTCGAGCGTCATCGTGTCGCCTTCCTTACCCCAGGTGGAGCGGGTTTCGTACACGGTGCCGTCGGTCATCTGGACCTTGATCATATGGTAGTCGGGGTGGGTATCGGGCTTCACGTCTATTCTCCGGGTGCAGCTGGTTTCCGACCAGCCAAAAGGAAGGCGCGGCCCTAACCGAGCCCCTTCGCTAAGTCAAAGGTCCCGCTCGAGGGAGCACTACGCGGCCTCGGGGGGATCGGCTATCATGGCAGTGAAGTTAGCCTCCGCGACGACCTGCCCGTCGATCTTGGCAATCCCTGCGAACTTGCAGACTGAGCGGCGCTTCTGGACGAAGCTCGCCTCTAGGCGAAGCAACACCCCGGGTTCGACCGGCTTTCTGAATTTAGCCCCGTCGATCGCCATGAAATAGACCAGTTTGCCCGATCCTGCGAGACCAAGACTCTCCACCGCGAGAATTCCCGCCGCCTGTGCCAGCGCCTCGACGATCAGCACGCCAGGCATGATCGGCCGCCCTGGGAAATGCCCCTGGAAGAAGCTTTCGTTGATCGTCACCGCCTTAATCGCCACGATCGACGTGTCGAGGACCAGTTCCTCAACCCGATCGACCAGCAACATCGGATAGCGATGCGGCAACGCCGCCATGACGCGCTTCGTATCGTAATTGGCGATATCGAACGCGGTCATGGGCTTGGCGTCGGACGGATCGCTCACCGGCCTTCGTTCTTCTTGCCCTTGCTCGGCGCGGGTGCCGCAGCACCACCGGTTGCCGACGGCGTCGGCGCGCCGGTGCCCTGCGCGGCCTGCTGGCGACGCAGTTCGTTGACGTAGACCGCCTGGCGATACTGGTTGAGCAGCTGAACGGTGTCCTGGTTGGGCTGGAAGTTGGCGGGCGCCGCGATGCTGACCGACGGCGTCGTGCGATCGATTTCCGCGATCACCGCTTCGGTGATGTCGGTCGCGGGCGGCGCGTACTGAACGGCATTGGGTGCCAGCACGATGTTGACCCCCTTGGCCTTTGCTACCGCCTGGAGCGCGGGTTCATACTTCTGACTGAGCATTTCCAGCGCATAGGCCTGCGCCTTGATCGCGGGCTGGCGCAGCTGATCGATCGCAGGGGACGCCTTGGCCTGCGCGGCCTTTACCTGCGCGCCAATCGAACTTTGAGCATTTTGTCCGGCTTGCAGCTCGGCCTGCGAAATCTGGCCGTCCTTATTGGTATCGATCAGCGTGCGGATCTGGGTGTTGAGCGCGGTATCCTGAGCCGCGGCCTGATCGAGTTGCGCTTTGTAGGTCGTCGAAATCTGCGTGTTGGCAGCCGCGAAGGCCTTCGCGGTCAGGATCGCCGCATCGGGCGAGGCGGTTGCGATCCCCGCCGTCTGCGCGGACGCCGCGCCGCCAATAGCGAGAGAGGCAACTGCGATCGCGGTGAGCGAGCTGGTATGGAATTTAATCATCAGAACTGTGTCCCTACATTGAACGTTACGAGTTTGGGGTCGTCACCCGGCTGAGTCAGGATAGCCTTGGCGATATCGATCCGCAGCGGACCGAACGGAGAGTTCCAGTTGACCCCGACGCCCAAAGTAAGCCGCGGGCTCGCGGAATCGCCGAAGAAAGTCTCCTTGAAGGGTGCGATCGAGGTCGAATAGACGGTATTGGCCGACGTACCCGCGCAGGCTCCCCCCGCAGTGCTCGAAAATCCGACCATGCACGTCGTGATCGCACCCGCGTTGGTTACATCGGCGGGAGATACGACGTAGAGTTGATTGCCCGCGGCATCCTTGATCGGGTTCGTGATCGGCAAGACCGTGACGACGCCGTTGGCGTCGGTGATGGTCGGGAAGGTGGCGGTCGGCAATGGCCGGGTGATTCCGAACAACCCCCCGATCTGCGCATAGATCGAGGGCCGCAGGCCTAGCTCACGCGCGCCGGAGCCCAGCGGAATCTCGAGCTCGGCGCGCGCAAGATAGTAGGCCCGTCCACCAAGCGCGTCGTCGATGATCTGATTGCGGTCGGTGATCAGGATCTGTTTGCCGTTGGGATCGGTGGTGTAGCTCTGCCGCAGGACGCGCGGACCCACGCCTCGAATATCGAAGCCGCGGAACTGCGGAGAGCCGAGGTAGAAGCGATCAGTAATACGGATTTTGTCGATACCGGGGCCCCGGTTCTTTTCGAGCGAGGCGATGTAACCACCCTCGCCGACCACCGAGAATACGAAGCCCTTGCCAATACCCCAATATTTCGATCCGTTGACGGAGGTACGGATATATTTGACGTCGCCACCCAGCCCCGCAAAATCCTGACTCAGCGAATAG
The DNA here is from genome assembly GCA_030854075.1 of Pseudomonadota bacterium. Lineage (GTDB taxonomy): Bacteria > Pseudomonadota > Alphaproteobacteria > Sphingomonadales > Sphingomonadaceae > Sphingomonas. The sequence continues at coordinate 7,127 of JALYTW010000101.1, read as the reverse complement.
CGCGACCCCGCCGTCGGCCGCAGTCGGCTATTCAGGCTATCGTAAATCACCGAATAACCGACCGATGACGTCAGGCGATTACCGATCGAATCGCACAAATAGCGCCCGGCCTTTAGCGGATCGCAAATCCCGTTGGTGAAGAAGCTGTTCTGATCGAGCCCGACTTTATCGTACGACAAGCCGTAGCGGCCAGACAACGACCAATATTCGGTTAACGGCACCCCGGCGCGAATCTGAAACCCGGTCCGAACCTGCGAATATGTCGTCTGGCGGTTGTTGCCGACATAGTTGAATTGGTTGAGGTCTTGGCGAAAGATGTCGAACGCCAGCGCGATGTTCTTGTCGAAAAGATACGGCTCGGTGAAGCCCAGATTGACCGACTTCGAGTAGCTCGAATAGTTGACGCCAGCGCGCAGTTCCTGGCCCTTGCCGCGGAAATTGGCCTGGGTGATATTTGCTTGAACAATGAAGCGTTCAAGGCTCGAATACCCGACCGACAACTGGAGCTGGCCTGTCGATTTTTCTTCCAGATTGGTCTCGAGCACGATCCGGTCAGGGGCCGAGCCCGGAACCTGCTTGATTTCCATCTTGTCCTGGAAATAGCCCAGGCTGTTGATCCGATCCTGGCTCCGCTTGAGCTGGAAACTGTTGAACGCATCCCCCTCCGCGAGACGAATTTCGCGACGTACCACCTTGTCCTGGGTTTGGGTGTTGCCGTTGATGTCGATCCGCTCGACGTACGTCCGTTGCGCCTGCGCGATGTGGAAATTCATTCCCATCGTCAGCGTATCGGTGTCCTTCTGGAAATCGGGACTCACGTCGGTAAAGGCATAGCCGAAAAGGCCGGCGGCTTCGCTCAGTTGGTCGACCGAATCCTCGACCAGCTTGGCGTTGTACCATTCGCCCTTCTTGATCGGGAGCGAGGCAGCGAGCCGCTTGTCGTCGAAATCGCGGATCTCGCTGTCGACGGTCACGTCACCGAACTTGTAGCGCTTCCCCTCTTCGACGACATAAGTGATAATGAAATCGCGCTTGTCGGGGGTCAGTTCGGCAATTGCGGAGGTGACGCGGAAATCCGCATAGCCCTGAGTCAGATAGAACTGACGAAGCTTCTGCTGATCGTAGTTCAGCCGATCCTGATCGTAGCTGGTGTTCGACGACAATATCCGAAAGAAGCGCGCCTGCTTGGTCACCATCTCGCCGCGCAGCTTGTCGTCGCTGAACACCTCGTTGCCGATGACATTGATCTGGCGGACCTTGGATTTCGCGCCTTCGCTGATCTCGAACACCACGTCGACGCGGTTCTGGTCGAGATTGACCATCTTGGGGCTAACCACCGCCGCAAACCGGCCTTGGCGACGATAAAGCTCAATGATCCGCGTAACATCCTGACGCACCGCGGTGCGGGTGAAAATCTGCCGCGGCGCGAGCTTCACCTCCTTGGTGATCTTGTCGGTCTTGAGCGACTTGTTCCCTTCGAAGATCACGCGGTTGATGATCGGATTCTCGCGAACCCGCACGACGATGTCGCCCGTTTCAACCCCCGAGATCGAGTAATCGGCGAACAGATCGCTCGCCTGAAGATCTTTCAGCGCCTGATCGAGTGTTTCCGCCGAATAGGGGATGCCGAGGCGCAGTTTGGTGTAGGACAGGACCGTTGCCGGCTCGATCCGCTGCGTTCCTTCGACCCGCAGGGTCTTGATCGTCCGCTCTTCCACGGTCGGCAGCTGACCAGCGGCCGGCGTCGTCGCGGCGCTCGGTAGCGTCGGAACGGGCACGGCTTGACCGGGCGCGCCTTGCGGGGTCTGCGCGAACGCGGGCACACCGGAAAGCATCGTCCCCGCCATCAGCATGGCACCCGCGCGAACGTATGTCGAACTCTTGATAGCTGTCACTCAGTCCACCCCAGGATGCTCGGCAGGCCAATACATGGGCCTTCGAAATTCACTTGCTGCGCCCTGCCTGATCCACGTCAGCCAATCAACCCGGCGAGGCGCTGCCACAGGCCGACTGCGCCCAAATCGTTGAATGTCACGACGAGCATCAGCGCGAGCACCGCAGCCAGCCCACCACGGAACGCCCACTCCTGGACGCGGGGTTCGAGCGGGCGCCGACGCACCGCCTCGATCGCATAGAAGAACAGGTGGCCACCATCGAGCATCGGTACTGGCAGCAGGTTGATGAACCCCAGATTGATCGACAGCATCGCGACGAGCCAAACGAACGCCGCCCAGCCGAGCGCAAGTTGTTCGCCCGAAATTTTCGCGATCCGGATCGGGCCGCCAAGTTCGTCGATCGAGCGGCGTCCGGAAATCACCTGGCCCAGCGTGTCGAACGTGCCCCGGACAATCTCGCCGGTCATCCGCATACCGGCAATCGGGGCCTCGACCAGGCTAACCGGCGCGAGCACTGGAGTACCGCTCGCGACGCCGATCCGGCCGAGCCGGAATTCGTTGCCGAATCGGTCGCGCTGGCGCTCGATCCCGATCGTCAGCGGCTGGACTACCCGACCCTCACCGCGTTCGACGGTCATTGCGACGTGCTCGCCGGGGCGAAGTTGTGCAAAGCGGGCAAGATCGGAGAACGTCTCGATCGACCGGCCGTCGATCGCCACGATGCGATCCCCCTGGCGCAATCCTGCCGCGGCGCCCGGTCCGCCGGCGACCACACTATCAACGATCGCAGGAGTACGATCGACTCCGTAGCCATAGGCGAATCCGGCAAGGATCAACACCGCCAGAACGAGATTGACGATAGGTCCCGCCGCGACGACGATCGCACGCTGCCAGAGTGGTTTGGCCTGGAAGGTCCGCGCGCGCTCGTCCGCGGGCAGCGCGAGCCAGGCCGCATCGGGTTCACCGACCGCGTTCATGTCGCCCGCAAATTTGACATAGCCACCGAGCGGCAGCCAGGCGATCTTCCACCGCGTGCCGCGCCGGTCGGACCAGCCGGTGATTTCGCGGCCGAAGCCGATCGAAAACACGTCCGCCTTGATCCCGAACAGCCGCCCCGCAAAATAGTGACCGAGTTCGTGGACGAATACGAGCGGGCCGATCGCGCCGAGAAAGGCGATGATCGTCAGGAACAGGCCGGGAGACTGGATCAATTCACGCTCTCCTTCACACGCCCCTCAACCTCGTCGTCCGCGTATCGCCGCGCCTCTTGATCGATCGCCAGCACGTCGTCGATGCTGGTGGGCGAGGGCGGATCGAAACGCGATAGCGTATCGGCGACGATTGCGGCAATTTCGAGGAAGCCGATGCGTCGCGCCAGAAACGCCGCGACCGCGATCTCGTTGGCGGCGTTGAGGATCGCGGGCCGCGCACCGCCCGCCTCCAGCGCATCGCGCGCGAGTTGGAGCGCGGGAAACCGCACCGGATCAGCCGCCTCGAAATCGAGCCTTCCGAGCGCGACGAGGTCGAGCGGTGCCATCGGAGTCGCCATTCGATCGGGCCAGGCGAGCGTGTGAGCGATCGGCACGCGCATGTCGCTGGGGCCGAGCTGCGCCAGGATCGATCCGTCGACATAATCGACCATCGAATGGATCACCGACTGGCGATGGACGACGATCTCGATCCGGTCGTGGGGAATCGGGAACAGCCGCGCGGCCTCGATCAGTTCGAGACCCTTGTTCATCATCGTCGCCGAATCGACGCTGATCTTCGCACCCATCGACCAATTGGGGTGCGCGACCGCCTGTTCGGGGGTGACGCCGCGCATCGCCTCGGTCGACCAGTCGCGGAACGGCCCGCCGCTCGCGGTGATCACGATCCGGCGCACCCGCTCGGCACGCGCGCGGTCGAAACATTGATAGATCGCATTGTGTTCGCTGTCGGCGGGCAGCAGCGTCGCGCCACTTTGCGCCGCGGCGGCGAGGACGAGGTCGCCCGCCGAGACGAGCGGTTCCTTGTTGGCGATGACGACGACGCCCCCTGCCCTCACCGCGGCCATCACCGGGCCGAGTCCCGCGCAACCGACGATCGCGCCCATCGTCCAGTCCGCCCCCGCTGCGGCGTCGCACACCGCCTGCGGCCCGCCTGCGCACAGGGTATCGGTGCCCGCGAGCGCATCGCGCAAGGCGGGCAGGCAGGCTTCGTCGGCGACGACCGCGATTGCCGCGCGGGTGCGTCTCGCGGCGTCGGCCAGCCGCGCGACATCGCAATTGGCGGTGAGCGCGCGGACACGGAACCGGTCGGGCTCGCGCTCGATCAAGTCGAGCGTCGAGGTGCCGACCGACCCGGTCGCGCCGAGGATCGTCACCGTCTTCATCGGTAAAAGTGGGGCAACACCACCAACAGCGCGGCGAGCGGCGCGACCGGCACGAGGCCATCGAGCCGATCCATCACCCCGCCGTGGCCGGGGAGGATATTGCCGCTGTCTTTCACGCCCGCGCGGCGCTTCAGCCAGCTTTCGTAGAGATCGCCCCCCTGCGCGACGACCGCGAGCAGCGGTGTCGCGAGCGTCATCCGCAGCGGCAGGCCATAACCCCAGTGCATGAACGCGGCGAACAGGCTGGCGAGAATCACCCCGCCGATCAGCCCGGCCCAGGTCTTGTTGGGGCTGAGCCGCGGCGCGAGCTTCGGCCCGCCGATCGCGCGGCCCGCAAAATACGCGCCGATGTCGCACATCCACACCAGCGCCAGCGCCCACAGCGCGAACACCACGCCTTCATGCTGGCGGCGGACGATCATCAGCGCCAGCACGGGGAGCCCGCAATAGAGGATGCCGAGCCCGAGTTCGCGGCGATGGGTGACGATCACGATGAAGAACGCCGCGCCGACGAGCAGCCCAAGCGAGAAGAAGTCATGGACCTGGAGGACCAGCGAGGCGGGCGCCATTACCGCGAGTGGGACCGACAGTGAAAATTGCGCGATCCGCTTGGTCCGCGCGGGCACGCCGTGAAGGTCGCACCATTCCGCCATCATGAACAGCGCGCCGACGACCGCGAGCAGCCAGAACGCGATGCCGCCGAGCACGATCGCGACCAGCGCGACCGCGATCATCGCGAGCCCGGCGAGTGTTCGCAGAACCAGGTCCGAGCGCGGTTTGGCAGGCGCCGCGTGGTCGCTCACAGGCCGCCGTAACGCCGCTGGCGCTGCCCGAACGCCGCGACCGCATCGGCGAGCGCCGCGGCGTCGAAATCCGGCCACAGCGTGTCGACGAACAGCAATTCGGCATAGGCCGCCTGCCACAGCAGGAAATTCGACAGCCGGTGTTCGCCCGAGGTGCGGATGACCAGATCGAGCGGGGGCAGATCGGCGGTGTCGAGTTCGGCCTCGATCGCGGCGGCATCGATCGCGGCGGGATCGAGATCGCCAGCGGCGGCGCGCACCGCAAGCCGCTGGGTGGCGGCGACGATTTCGGCGTGCGCACCGTAATTGAGCGCGATGACCAGGATCGCGCCGGTGTTCGCCGCGGTCCCCGCGATCGCGTCGTCGACCAACTTGACGATGTCAGCCGAAAAGCGCCGGTAATCGCCGATCACGCGCAGCCGGACATTCTCGCGGACGAGCTCGTCGAGGTCGCTGCGGATGAACAGCCGGAGCAGCCCCATCAGGTCGCTGACCTCTTCCTCCGGGCGCCGCCAGTTTTCGCTCGAAAAGGCGTACAGCGTCAGCGCTTCGATCCCCATCGCGCGCGCGGCGCGGGTCACCTTGCGGACCGCGTCGACCCCGGCCTTGTGTCCCGCCAGCCGCGGCAGGTGCCGTCGCTTCGCCCACCGCCCGTTGCCGTCCATGATGATCGCGACGTGGCGCGGCGCTGGTCCGTCGCCGGAACCGGACGCGATCACCGCAGCCGAGGCGGCGGACGCGCTCACTGGCTGAGGATTTCCTTTTCCTTTGCCGCCGCGGCGGCATCGATGTCCGCGATCGTGGCATCGGTCAGCTTCTGGACCTCGGTCTCGTGGCGCTTGCGCTCGTCCTCGCCGAACACGCCCTTCTTCTCGTCGATCTTGAGATTGTCCATGCCGTCACGCCGCACGTTGCGCGCGGCGATCCGCGCGGCTTCGGCATATTTGCCCGCGAGCTTGGCGAGTTCCTTGCGGCGCTCCTCGGTCAGGTCGGGGATCGGCAGCCGCAGCGTGTTGCCGTCATTGATCGGGTTGAGCCCCAGCCCGGCCGACCGGATCGCCTTTTCGACCGGGCCGATGTTCGATTTGTCCCACACCTGGACCGACAGCATCCGCGATTCGGGGGCCGAGACGGTCGCGACCTGGTTGAGCGGCATGTGCGCGCCATAGACCTCGACCGTCACCGGATCGAGCAGCGCGGTCGACGCGCGCCCGGTGCGCAGCCCCGAAAGATCGCCCTTCAGCGCCTCGACCGCCCCCGCCATCCGGCGTTCGAGATCGGCCTTGTCGTAGGCTGGCATCATTACTCTCCTGGATTCTCATTCTGGTTCTGATTCTGGACGATCGTCGATATCCCGCGACCCGCGAGCACATCGGCGAAATTGCCGTGTTCGCGGATGTTGAAGACGACGATCGGGATATCATTGTCACGGCACAGCGCAATCGCGCTGGCATCCATGACCTTGAGGTTCTTCGCGAGCACCTCGTCATAGGTCACGCTGTCGTAACGTTTTGCGGTCGCGACCTTCTTGGGATCGGCATCATACACGCCATCGACGCTGGTGCCCTTGAACAGCGCGTCGCATTTCATCTCGGCGGCGCGCAGCGCGGCACCGCTGTCGGTGGTAAAATAGGGGCTGCCGACGCCGGCGGCGAAGATCACGACGCGGCCCTTTTCCAAATGACGTTCGGCACGGCGGCGAATGAAGGGTTCGCACACCGCCGCCATCGGAATCGCCGACTGGACGCGGGTATCGACGCCGATCTGTTCGAGCGCGTTCTGCACCGCGAGCGCGTTCATGACGGTGGCGAGCATCCCCATATAATCCGCGGTCGCGCGCTCGAAGCCTTTGGCGGCGGCGGCCAGCCCACGGAAGATGTTGCCACCCCCCACGACTATGCACAGTTCATACCCCTGCGCCTTCACATCGGCGATCTCCTGCGCGACGCGCGCGGTGACGGCGGGATCGATCGCGAGGCCACCTTCCCCCATCAGGACTTCACCCGATAATTTCAGCAGGATACGTTTGAACCGGGGGGGCGTCATGCAATCTCG
>JALYTW010000099.1 GCA_030854075.1 Pseudomonadota bacterium | reverse complement strand
TCGATTTCATCGACGCCGCGCTTGGCCCGTCGCCGTTGCGGACCGCCTCGGTTCCTTCCTGCAGGAACGATACGACGCCGCGCACGAGCGCGACCACGGTCGCGATCATCGCGGCCACGAGCAGGATGGAAAGGAAGATGTTCATGGCCCAAATGTAGTCGGTTCGGGCGATTGCGCAATGGCGGCGCGGAGGTGGTCGGCAAGCGCCACGCCATCCGCACCTGCCTCGCGCAACGCCGTCAGGCTGGGCGCACCACGACGTTTGGCAAGCCGTTCGCCGCTCGTGTCGGTCAAAAGCGGATGATGGAAATATCGCGGCGTGGGCAGGCCGAGCAGCGCCTGGATTACCCGGTGGACATGCGTCGCTTCGAACAGGTCGACCCCGCGGACAATCTCGGTCACGCCCTGTGCGGCATCGTCGACCGTCACCGCCAAGTGATAGCTCGCCGGCGCATCCTTGCGCGCCAGGATGACGTCGCCCTGCGGGGTCGGGTCGGCGGCGATCACTCCCGCGATCGCGTCGTGCCACCGCAGGTCGGACCCAGTCTCGTCAAGCGCTTTTCCCAAATCGAGCCGCCAGCAATGCGCTTCGCCCGTTCGGCCCTCCCGTTCATCACGGGTGAGGATGCGGCACGTCCCCGGATAAGCCACGCCCTCGCGCCCATGCGGGGCAGACAGGCTCGCCGCGATCGCCGCGCGGGTGCAAAAACACGGATAGACCAGCCCCCGTCGCTGCAGCCGGTCGAGCGCCGCAGCGTACCGGTCGAGTCGCGCCGACTGGAAGACCGGCCCTTCCCATGTCAGCCCCAGCCACGTGAGATCGGCGAGAATCGCAGCGACATGCTCAGGTCGACTCCGCGTATCGTCGATGTCCTCGATCCTGAGCAGGAACTGCCCGCCAGCCGCGCGCGCACGATCATGCGCAAGGATCGCCGAATAGGCATGGCCTTCGTGGAGCAGCCCGGTCGGGCTCGGTGCGAATCGCGTGACGTACGCAGCCCCTTGACCGTGAATCACTGGCTGTGCTGTCATGATACGGTCATCCCGATCCGCAAAAGTCCGGTTCGGAAGCCGAATGGGGAAGGGCCGTGTTTCATCCCGATCTGATCCGTCATCCCGACGCGTGTCCGACTCTTGTCCTGAATGCGGATTATACGCCGCTGTCCTATTACCCACTGAGCCTGTGGCCGTGGCAGACCGCGATCAAGGCGCTGTTCCTCGACCGCGTCGACGTCGTCGCGCATTACGAGCGGGAGGTCAGGAGCGCCAACCTGTCGATGAAGCTGCCGTCGGTCATCGCGCTCAAACACTATGTTCGCCCCTCTGCCTTTCCCGCATTTACCCGGTTCAACCTGTTCCTGCGCGATCGGTTCGCCTGCCAATATTGCGGTCATCCGCGCGATCTGACCTTCGATCATGTCGTGCCTCGCGCCCAAGGCGGGCGGACGACGTGGGAGAATGTCGTCACCGCCTGCGCGCCGTGCAACCTCAAAAAGGGCGGCCGCACCCCCAAGCAAGCAGCGATGCCGCTCCACATCAATCCGATCCGCCCGACCAATTGGCATCTCCAGGAACATGGCAAGAGCTTCCCGCCCAACTATCTGCACGACACTTGGCACGACTGGCTTTACTGGGACATCGAACTCGAAGCCTGATGGAGTAGATATGCGGTTCATGGCGGGTCTGATATTGATCGGCGCGGCGTCGCTGGGCGGCTGCGGCACCTCGACGGACGAGGCCAAGGCGGCAGCGGACGCCAACGCGAACGCAGCGGGGTTTACCCCGCCCGCGGTGATGTCGCGGATCGACTTCGGCACGTCGATGGAGCGCCGTTTCCGCCAACTTGACCGCAACAAGGACGATCGGCTGACGCCCGACGAACTGCCCCGCGCCAGGTCGCGGCTGATGCAGCTCGATCGCGACGGCAACGGATCGGTCAGCCCCACCGAATTCAGCGAAGGCATGTTGAAGCGGTTCGACGCGATGGACCTCAATCATGACGGCACGGTCACGTCGGAAGAACATCAGGCCTGGCGCGACACCAACCGCGCGCGGGGTGACGGCCCCGCACCGGATGACGGCGATTCGGTCGGCGACGCGCTCGCGAACAAGTTTTCCGCCGCGCGATAACCGCACCGTCGCGACGGTTGACCCTGCGCCTAGCGCAGCGCAGCATCAGCGGCATGGCCAGCCTTCCCCGGATCGAAAACAACGCGGACGTCCGCTTCCTCGGCGCGAAACTGGGAGAGGTGATCCGATCCTACGGCGGCGATGCGCTGTTCGAGGCGACCGAGACGATCCGCAAGGCCTCGGTCGATCGCGCCCGCGACCACGCCAACGGGCAGGACGGCCTCGGCAACCGCGCCGCGCTCGACCTCGGGCTCGGCAAGCTCGACCTCGACGAGACGCTCGATTTCGTCCGCGGCTTCATGCTGTTCTCGATGCTCGCCAACCTCGCCGAGGATCGCCAGGGCATCGCCGCGGAGCACCCCGAGGGGACCGGCTCCGATTTCGCCTCTGCAGTCGCGACGCTAGAGCGTGAGGGGCTGGACAAGGGCGCGATCGCGGACCTGCTGTCGCATGCGTTGATCGTCCCTGTACTCACCGCGCACCCGACCGAGGTGCGCCGCAAGAGCATGATCGACCATAGGAACCGGATCGCCGAGCTGATGCAGCTCAAGGATCTGGGGCGCGAGGAGACGCTCGAGGGGGATCGCGTCGACGATGCCATCCTCCGCCAGATCGCGTTGCTGTGGCAAACCCGTGTCCTACGGCGCGAAAAGCTCTACGTCACCGATGAGGTCGAAACCGCGCTATCGTACCTACGCGACGTGTTCCTGCCGACGCTGCCTGCGCTCTACCAGCGCTGGGACCGCACGTTCGGTGCGGGTGAATCGGGGAAGCGGTTGCCCTCGTTCCTCCGCCCCGGCAGCTGGATCGGCGGCGACCGCGACGGCAACCCCTTCGTCACCGCCGATTCCTTGCGTACCCCGCTCGCCCGCGCTGGTGAGGTCGTGCTCGGTCATTATCTCGACCAGCTCCACCAGCTCGGCGCCGAACTGTCGATCTCCCGCGATCATGCCGAGATCGATGCCGCAGTAACCGCGCTCGCCGATGTCAGCGGCGACGACGCCCCCACGCGCACCGACGAACCGTATCGCCGCGCGATCTCCGGCATCTATGCGCGGGTTGCCGCGACGCACGGGCGGATCGTCGGCAAGCCGCCCGCGCGCGCCGGTCATCTCACCGGCAAGCCCTATCCCGATCCGCACGCGCTTCGCGACGATCTCGCCACCCTGGCGGACGCGCTGTCGGCGAACAGCCCGGTGCGCAGCGGCGGCGCACTCGGGCGGCTGATCCGGTCGGTCGAAACCTTCGGCTTCCATCTTGCGACGCTCGACATGCGCCAAAACAGCGCGGTCCACGAACGCGTCGTCGCCGAATTGCTGAAGGTCGCGGGGGTCGAGGCCGACTATCTTGCACTCGACGAGGCGGCACGGGTCGGGTTGCTGCGCCGCGAACTCGCCTCGTCGCGACCGCTGGCGAGCCGCTTCCTCGGCTATTCCGACGAGACGACGGGCGAACTCGCGATTCTGACCGCCGCCGCCGAGGCGCACGCTACCTACGGCCCGCAGTGCATCACCAACTATATCGTCTCGATGGCCGAATCGGTCAGCGACCTGCTCGAAATCAACCTGATGATGAAGGAGGTCGGGCTCTACATGCCTGGGGCAGAGCCGGGGGATCCGCCGACCGCCGCGATCATGGCGGTGCCGTTGTTCGAGACGATCGGCGATCTGGAAGCGGCACCCACGATCATGACCGACTGGTTCGCGCTGCCCGAGATCGCCGCGATCGCCCGCGCGCGGGGACATCAGGAAGTGATGATCGGCTATTCCGATTCGAACAAGGACGGCGGCTATCTGACGTCGACGTGGAGTCTGTTCCAGGCGTCGACCGCGCTGAGACCCGTCTTCGAAGCGGCGGGTGTGGGCATGCAGTTGTTCCATGGCCGCGGTGGCGCGGTGGGGCGCGGCGGCGGGTCGGCGTTTTCCGCGATCCGCGCGCAGCCGCCGGGCACCGTTCAGGGCCGCATCCGAATCACCGAACAGGGCGAGGTGATCGCGGCCAAATATGGCAGCCGCGACACCGCGATAACCAACCTGGAGGCGATGACCTCGGCGACCTTGCTCGCGAGCCTCGAGCCGCCGCAGCTGTCGAACGCCGAGAACGAGGATTTCCAGGCGGCGATGGCGCAGCTGAGCGACACCGCGTTTCACGCCTATCGCGACCTAGTGTACGGGACCGATGGCTTCCGCATCTTCTTTCGCCAGATGACCCCGCTGGCCGAGATCGCGGGGCTCAAGATCGGCAGCCGACCGGCGAGCCGCAAGCAATCCGATCGAATCGAGGATTTGCGCGCGATCCCCTGGGTATTCAGCTGGGCGCAGGCGCGGGTGATGCTGCCCGGCTGGTACGGCGTCGGCCAGGCGATCGCGGCGTACCCCGACAAGGCGCGGCTTGTCGACATGGCGGACGGTTGGCCGTTCTTCGCCGCCGCGCTTGCCAACATGGAAATGGTGCTTGCCAAATCGGACATCGCGATCGCCGAACGCTATGCGCAGCTGGTCGAGGACCCCGCACGTCGCAAAGCCATTTTCGGGCAGATCCGCGATTCGTGGCGGCGGACCCGCGATGGCCTGCTGGAGGTAACGCAGCAATCGCGTCTGCTCGAAAAGCACCCCGCGCTCGACGCCTCGATCCGGCTGCGGCTGCCCTATATCGAGCCGCTCAACCTGCTCCAGATCGAGCTCATGAAGCGCCACCGCGCGGGCGAAACGGACCCGCGGATCGGCGAGGGTATTCTGCTGTCGATCAACGCGATCGCGACCGCGCTCAGGAATTCGGGCTAGGTGAACGGCCCCGGCGGCCTATCCGTCGCTCGCACGTTCGATATCCGCACCCACCGCCTGGAGCTTCTCTTCGAGCCGTTCGTAGCCGCGATCGAGGTGGTAGACGCGCGCGACCTTGGTCTCGCCGTCGGCGATCAGCCCCGCGAGGATCAGGCTCATTGAAGCGCGCAGATCAGTCGCCATTACCGGGGCACCAACCAGCCCGGCGACCCCGCGCACGATGGCGGTTCGACCGCTGACCTGGATATCGGCGCCCATCCGCGCGAGTTCGGGGACGTGCATGTAGCGGTTTTCGAAGATCGTTTCGGTCAACACGCTGGCACCATCGGCCATGCACAGCATCGCCATGAATTGCGCCTGCATGTCGGTCGCGAAGCCGGGAAAAGGCGCGGTCGAGAGCGTCAGCGGCTGGAGCGGCGCGTCGGCGGTAATCGTCACCCCGCCCTTGCGCTCGTCGACGGTGACCCCCGCCTCGATCAGCGCATCGAGCGTCGCGCGCATGTCCGCACCGTTCGCGCCGACCAGGTCGAGGCTGCCCCCGGTGATCGCGGCGGCACAGGCATAGCTGCCCGCCTCGATCCGGTCGGGCATCACCGCATAGGTCGCGCCGTGCAAGCGATCGCGGCCCTCGATCGTGAGCGTCTCGGTGCCGATCCCGTCGATCGAGGCGCCCATCGCGACGAGGCAGCGGCACAGGTCGACGATTTCGGGTTCGCGCGCGGCGTTGTCGATGACGCTGGTGCCTTTCGCCAGCACCGCGGCCATGACGACATTCTCGGTCGCGCCGACCGAGACAATCGGGAAGCGATAGTTTCCGCCCGCCAGCCTGCCGCCGGGCGCCCTAGCCTTGACGTAGCCCGCGGCGGTTTCAAGTTCGGCGCCGATTGCCTCCAGCGCCTTCAGGTGGAGATCGATCGGGCGATTGCCGATCGCGCAGCCGCCGGGGAGCGAGACGGTCGCCTCGCCCGCGCGCGCCAGCACCGGGCCGAGCACCAGGATCGACGCGCGCATTTTCCGCACGATGTCGTAGGGTGCTTCGGTCGAGGTCAGCCGCCCGGCGCGGATCGTCATGACCCGCCCAAAATCCTCGGGCCGCGTCCCCTCGATCGCGGTCGAGGCGCCCAATTGGTTGAGCAAATGCCCGAACCCGTCGACATCGGCGAGCCGCGGCAGGTTGCGCAGCGTCAGCGGTTCGTCGGTCAGCAACGCACACGGCATCAAGGTCAGCGCGGCATTCTTGGCACCCGAAATCGGCACGCGTCCGGCAAGGCGGCGTCCGCCGCGGATCAGGATATGGTC
>JALYTW010000122.1 GCA_030854075.1 Pseudomonadota bacterium | reverse complement strand
CGGATCGGGCTGATGACCCCGGGACGGTTCAACCCCAGCTATCCCGAACAGGCGCATCTCGCGCGCTATCTCGGCTTCCTGCTCGTCGAGGGCGCCGATCTCGCTGCACTCGAAGACGTGCTCTACGTCCGCACGATCGCCGGGCTGAAGCGGGTCGATGCGCTGTGGCGCCGCGTCGACCCGCGGCTGCTCGATCCGCTCGCGTTCGATTCGCATTCGCAGATCGGCGTCGCAGGCCTCATCGACGCCTATGCCGCGGGCAACGTCGTCCTCTCCAATTCGCCCGGCGCCGCGGTGCTCGAAGCGCGCGCCTTCGCCGCCTTTCTGCCGCAACTCGCGGTGCGGCTGTGCGGCGAAAGCCTGCTGATCCCCAATGTCGCGACCTGGTGGTGCGGGCAGCAGCGCGAACGCGACCGCGTGGTCGACGATCTCGACAACCTGCTGATCGCGCCCGCCTTCGGTGCGCCCCCATTGGGCCTGCCCGGCGGCCGCGACATCGCCGGCGCGGACCTCACCGGCGCGGCGCGCGCCGCCTTCCTCGCCGACCTCGACCGCCGCCCGCAGGATTATATCGCGCAGGAAATCGTTCGCCTGTCGACGATGCCGGTGGTGATCGGCGACGAACTCGTGCCGCGCCCGTTCACATTGCGCGTCTTCGCCGCGCGCGACGCGGCGGGCGCATGGACCGTCCTGCCCGGCGGCTTCGCACGAATCGGCGACGGGCCAGACCCGCGCGCGATGGTGATGGGCGAAGGCGTTTTTTCCGCCGACGTCTGCGTCCATGGCGCCGACAAGGTCGAGGCGACATCGCTGCTGCCCGCGACCGATTCGCTCCAGATCCGTCGCAATCCCGGCACGCTGCCGAGCCGCGTCGCGGACAATTTCTTCTGGCTCGGCCGCTATCTCGAACGCGGCGAAGCGCTGCTCGCCGCGATCCGCGTGATGCTCGGCAACTCGATCGACGCCGATGGCGGTGCCGCGCTCGCCCCCCCGATAGTCGGCAAGCTTGTCGGGCTGATCGTCGGCAGCGGCGCGGCGGATCACCCTCCCTCGCTCCGCCGCGCCGACCTCACTGCCTTTGCGCGCGCCGCGATGGAGGACGAAGCGACGCAATCGGTCGCGACGATCAACCGCCATGCGCGCGACATCGCCGATGGCTCGCGCGACCGGCTGTCGGCGGACATGGTCCGGCTGCTCGACGCCCCCTTCCCGACGCATCGCGGGATGCTCGATCGCACCGGCTCGCTCCAGCGCCGCTACGCCGCGATCGCGGGGTTGAGCGCCGAACACATGGTCCGCACCGATGCGTGGCGGTTCCACGATCTCGGTCGCCGGGTCGAACGCGCGCTCGCGATTGTTCGCGCGACGCGGCTGTTCGGGACGTCCGGCGCCACGATCGACGATCTGTCGACCTTGCTCGATCTCGCCGACAGCCAGATCAGCTATCGCCAGCGCTATCTGACCGGCATCGCGCGGGTCCCCGTCGTGGACCTCGTTGCGCTCGATCCCAATAACCCGCGCGCGATCGCCTATCAGACCGAACGGATCGCCGAGCGGCTGCGCGAACTCCCCGTGCTCGGCGACGATGGCATGGCCGAACCGCAACAGGCGGGCGCCGCCGCGCTCGCCGCAATCCTCGCAACCGCGTCCGCCGCGACGCTCGATCCGGACACGCTCGGCGATATCGAGCGCCGGATCGGCCAGGTCGCCGAGGCGATCGGTCACCGCTATTTTCTCCACGGTGCCGAGCCCCTGCGCGCCCACGGCCTGACGCTGGCATGACGACGATCTACGACATCCGCCACGTCACCCGCTTCGACTATGGCGGCCAGGTCAAGTTCGCGCGGTGCAACCTGCGGCTGAAACCGATCGACTGGCCCGGCCAGCGGCTCGAGGGCTATACCCTGTCGGTCGAGCCCGCGGGACGGCTATCCCCCGGGCGCGCCGAGGCGGGACTCGCCAACGTCACCCGGCTGGTGGTCGACTCCCCCGTCCGGACGCTGACGATCGACAGCCGCGCGCGCGTCGTCGTCGACCGGCTGGTGCCGATCCCATCGCCGACCGACCCGACCTTGGCCGAGGTCGCAGCCTGGGCGCGCGACAGCCGCAATCTGTCCTCGATGGGGCCAGCCAACTATCTCTTCCCCTCCCCGCTGATCCCGCTCGACGCCGAAATCGCGGACTGGTGCGCGCGCGACCTCGATCCGGCGCGCGGCGCGCTCGACGCGGGCATCGCGCTGGCGCGGCGGATCGAGGCGGAGTTCACTTTCGACGCCACCGCCACGCTGGTCGACACGATCCCGCACAACGCCTTCGTCCAGCGCAAGGGCGTGTGCCAGGATTTCGCGCAGATCATGATCACCGGCTTGCGCGCCGCGGGCCTCCCCGCCGCCTATGCCTCGGGCTATATCCGCACCATCCCGCCGCCCGGCGAGCCGCGGCTGGTCGGCGCCGATGCGACCCACGCCTGGGTCCTGCTGTGGTGCGGCCCGATCCACGGCTGGGTCGGGGTCGATCCGACCAACGCGATCTGGATGGCAAGCGACCATATCGTAATGGCCGTGGGGCGCGACTATGCCGAGATCGCGCCGGTCGACGGCGTCGTCTTGGGCTCGGGCGCGCAGGACATGGACGTCAGCGTCGATGTCGCCCCGGTCGAGCAAACCGGGGTCGACGAAGCAAACGCGTAATTGCGCTTTGCGGGGCGCTGCCCCACATAGCCGCATAACACACCAACCGGGGACCCGATGGCCGATCCATATCAGACCCTGGGCGTCGCGAGGGGCGCGTCCGAGGCAGACATCAAGAAAGCGTATCGCAAGCTCGCCAAGGAGCTTCATCCCGATCGCAACAAGGACAACCCCAAGGCCTCCGAACGGTTCAGCCTGGTCACCAACGCGTACGACCTGCTCACCGACAAGGACAAGCGCGCGCGCTTCGACCGCGGCGAGATCGACGGCGACGGCAACCCGACCTCTCCCTTCGGTGCCGGTTACGGCGGCGGCGCGCGGCCGCGTCCGGGTGGCCAGAGCGGTGGCTTTTCGAGCCAGGGGTTCGAATTTGGCGGCGGCGGCGGCGAGAGCGCCGACATGTCCGACATCTTCGAAGGACTGTTCGGAGGGCGACAGGCCCGCGGCGGCGGATTTTCGAGCGGCTTCGGGCGTCAGGCCGCGGCAAAGGGCGCCAGTATCGACTATCGGCTGAAAGTGCCCTTCGTCGATGCCGCAACGCTCGCCCCGCAACGCGTGACGCTGGCCGATGGCAAGGCGATCGACCTGAAATTGCCGAACGGCGTCGAAACCGGGACGCAGATGCGGCTCGCAGGCAAGGGAGAGGCTGGTCCCGGCGGCCCCGGCGATGCGACCGTCACGATCGAGGTCCAGCCGCATCGCTTCTTTACCCGCGACGGCGACGACGTCCGCCTCGACCTGCCGATCACGCTTGTCGAAGCAGTGCTCGGCGGGTCGGTCCGCGCCCCGACGGTCGGCAGCGCGGTCATGCTGACGATTCCCAAAGGGACCTCGTCGGGCAAGGTGCTGCGGCTCAAGGGTAAGGGATTCCATCGGAAAGCGGGCGCAGGCAACGGCGCGCGGGGCGATCAGCTCGTCACGCTGCTGGTCGACCTACCCGCCGACGACGCGGCGTTGACGGCCTTCGCCGAAACATGGGACGGTGCTGGGAACCCGCGTGCATCCATGGGAGTCTGACCGAGCGTGACCGACGAGCCAGCGGCCCCAACCCCGGAAGAACGCGGTCGCGAGGCCGGGGCATCGCGGAGCCAGTTCGACCGTCATCTGGCGAAGGTGAAACCGGGCAGCTACGCCTTCGAAATCGTCAAGCGCGCCTCGATCGGCGTCTATACCGATGGGTTCATCTACGCCGGTAACCTCGCCTATCTCGCATTGATGACGGTGTTCCCGTTTTTCATCGTCGCCGCAGCAGTGCTCTCGCTGCTTGGCCAAAGCGCCGAGACGCAGCGCGCGGTCATCGGTTTTCTTCAGGTTTTGCCCCCCAATGTCAGCGACATTCTGCGCAAGCCTATCGCCGACGTGCTGACCGCGCGGCAGGGAGGACTGCTATGGCTCGGCGCGCTGGTGGGATTGTGGACCGTCGGCAGCTTTGTCGAGACGATCCGCGAAATCTTTCGTCGCGCTTATGGGACGAAGGCGACCGCAGCGATGTGGCGCGCGCGGCTCGGCCTCAGTCTCGCGATCGTCGGGTCGGTGATCCTCGCGCTGATATCCTTCCTGGTTCAGGGCCTGCTGACCGCGGCCGAACAGTTCATCTATCACGTCCTGCCCTTTGCGCAGGATGCCGCCGGGTGGCTCGGGATCGCGCGGATCGTACCAGGGTTGGTGATGTTCGGCGCGCTGTTCCTGCTGTTCTATTCGGTAACGCCGTCGAAATATCGCTACACCTCGAGTCGCAAATGGCCGGGCGCGCTGTTCACCACCATCTGGTGGATCAGCATGACTGCGGGGCTGCCGCTCGTCCTGGCATCGCTCGGCGGCTACGACCTCACCTATGGCAGTTTGGCGGGGGTCGTGGTGATGCTCTTGTTCTTCTACCTGATCGGGCTCGGGTTAGTCTTTGGCGCACATCTCAACGCCGCACTGGCGGACCCCCCCGAAACAGCGCTAGAGCCGCAACCGGTAATAGCGGAGGCAGCGACGGCGTGAACGGCTTGATGACGGGAAAACGCGGGCTCATCATGGGTCTCGCCAACGACAAGTCGCTGGCCTGGGGCATCGCGCAACAATTGTCCGCCGCGGGTGCGGAGCTCGCTTTCAGCTATCAGGGCGAGACGATGGCCAAGCGCGTCCGCCCGCTCGCCGAACAACTCGGCACGCCGCGGCTGTTCGACTGCGACGTCGCTGACATGGGCGCGCTCGACGCCACCTTCGCCAAGCTCGCCGAAGAATGGCCGACGATCGACTTCGTCGTCCATGCGATCGGCTTTTCCGACAAGAACGAACTGCGCGGACGGTTTGTCGATACCAGTCTCGACAATTTCCTGATGACGATGAACATCAGCGTCTATTCGTTCGTCGCGGTCGCACAACGCGCCGCGGCGATGATGAATCCCGGCGGCAGCCTGCTGACGCTCAGCTATTACGGCGCCGAAAAGGTCATCCCGCATTACAACGTGATGGGCGTCGCCAAGGCCGCGCTCGAAACCAGCGTCCAGTATCTCAGCGTCGACCTCGGCCGCGACAACATCCGCGTCAACGCGATCTCGGCAGGCCCGATCAAGACATTGGCGGCGAGCGGGATCGGCGATTTTCGCCTGATCCTGAAATGGAACGAACTCAATTCGCCCTTGAAGCGCAACGTCACCATCGAGGACGTCGGCGGCGCCGCGCTCTACCTCCTCAGCGACCTCGCCAGCGGCGTCACCGGCGAAGTCCACCACGTCGATGCCGGCTACAACGTGATCGGCATGAAAGCGGAAGACGCCCCCGACATCGCGCTGGCGTGACGCTTGACGTGATCATAGGTTACACCTATCTAACCGTCAGATAGGAGATTACTTATGGCTGCTCAGACCAATGTCGGCGTATTGAAGGAAGTTGCACTTGGCGTCGCCGACGGTTGGCGCATCTGCCTTCAGTGGTGTGTTTACATATACCCGGACGAGGACGCGCAACACGGATATCGATTCATTTGGCGGCGGCCAGAAAGCGGCGCATTGCAGGCAGCACGAGGCCAAGCGCGCCTCCCCTCATTGGCGATTGCAGAGAAGCTTATTGCTTTGGCCCGCGCAGAAGGTTGGGCAAATAATGCGGCAACCGATGCCGAAGATTATCTATAACCCATGCCGGTCGTCTTCGTCGAGCGCGGCTTTCGCTTCCACTTCTACTCCAGCGAGGGCGATCCGCGAGAGCCCGTCCATGTCCATGTCGCCAAGCGCGGCGTGGGCGATGCCAAGCTCTGGCTTTATCCCGAGGTGACCTTCGCCTATAATCACGACTTGGATGCCCGTACCCAGCGCTGGATCAGCGAGCAGGTCGGTCTCCGCAGGCAAGAGATCGTGAGCGCATGGCATGAGCATTTCGGTACGCGCGACGAGCGTTGAATTCGACGAGGACCAGATGTGGGTGCGGCTCGACGACGGTCGCACGCTCGGCATCCCGCTCGCCTGGTATCCGCGGTTGCTCCACGGCTCGGCCGCCGATCGCGGCAAGGTCTGGATCAGCCCGAGCGGGCTCCACTGGGACGAACTCGACGAGGATATTTCGATCGCGGGGCTCATCGCGGGCCGCGGCGATATGAGCCGAACCGCGCGCGACGCTGCCTAGAGCCTCGCGGCGCTGTCCTACACGCCGTCGCTGTGGCAGGATGGCCTCATGCCAACGGTCCGCGCCAACCCCCGCTCACGTCGTTCGATCCCCATCATGGCAGAGGGCGTCAAAAACCCGATTCCGTGTAACAGTCGTCAATGTTGCCTAATTTTTAGGCAAATTGCGGCATGAGCGTCAACAGCTTCGGCCACCTGTTCCGCTTCACCACCTGGGGCGAATCGCACGGGTCCGCGATCGGCGCGGTGGTCGACGGCTGCCCTCCCGGCATCGCGCTGAGCGAAGCCGATCTCCAGCCCTGGCTCGATAAACGCCGCCCCGGCACCTCGCGGTTTACGACGCAGCGGCGCGAGCCCGATGCGGTCAGAATTCTCTCGGGGGTGTTCGAGGGCCGAACCACCGGCACCCCGATCAGCCTGATGATCGAGAATGTCGACCAGCGCTCGAAGGATTATTCGGACGTCGCCAAGGCCTATCGCCCCGGCCATGCCGACTACGCCTATGACGCCAAATACGGCTTTCGCGACTATCGCGGCGGCGGGCGATCGAGCGCGCGCGAAACCGCCAGTCGGGTCGCCGCGGGGGGGGTCGCGCGGCTCGTGATCCCGCAAGTCCGCATCCGCGGCTGGGTCGAGGCGATCGGCGGCGACGGAATCGACTATGCCGCGTTCGACGACGCCGCGATCGACGCCAACCCGTTCTTCTGCCCCGACCCCGCCGCCGCGCTGCGCTGGGAAGCCGCGGTCGACGCCGCGCGCAAAGCCGGATCGTCGCTCGGCGCGGTGATCGCGTGCGAGGCAGTGGGCGTCCCCGCCGGCTGGGGCGCGCCGCTCTACGCCAAGCTCGACGCCGAGCTTGCCCACGCGTGCATGGGTATCAACGCGGTCAAGGGCGTCGAGATCGGCGACGGGTTCGCCGCCGCCGCGCTCACCGGCGAAGCGAATGCCGACGCGATGCGTCCCGGCGATGCGGACGGCCCCCAATTCCTCGCCAATCACGCCGGCGGGATCGCGGGCGGGATCGCGACCGGCCAGCCGATCCGCGTCCGCGTCGCGTTCAAGCCGACGAGTTCGATCCTGACCCCGGTCGAAACGATCACCCGGCCCGATGACCAAGGGATCTCCGAAGCGACCGAGCTGGCGACCAAGGGCCGCCACGACCCCTGCGTCGGCATCCGCGGGGTGCCCGTCGTCGAGGCAATGGTCGCACTGGTCCTCGCCGACCAGTTCCTGCTCCACCGCGGCCAGTGCGGCTAGCATTCGCGCCCAACTTTATTATGATTTTTTGGGGACTTACTCGGCTCGTCGCAGGTCCGGCTCGACTCCGCGACGACCCGGTCGGAATGGGCGATCGATCCCGGAACGGACCTTTGTACCGGTGGGTTGATATCCCGTGACCCACAGGAGAAATATGATGCGTATGATACTGACGATAGCCGCCGCGGCCGCGATGGCGGCCTCGGGTGCCGCCCTCGCGCAGATGAGCCCGCAGACCACCACCCCGCAAACGACGATGCCCGATACGACCCCGCCAATGACGACCGGCAAGGCCAAGAAGGCGAAGCGCACGACCGCACCGGACGCGACGCCCAGCCCATCAACATCGTCGACGATGACACCCGATCCGACGATGCCCGATTCGGCGAAAATGCCGTCTGCCGACGATACCTCGGCGGCACCTCCGGCCGGAGACGGATCGATGACCACCGATCCCGGCACGATGTCCGATCCTACCCCGACCACCCCGCCGAAATAATCAGCCGGTCATGACCGCGGGCGTTCCCACCGGAGCGCCCGCCCGTCGTCAACCCACCCGTCGTCAGTCCGCAAAGGGATCGCGCACCAAAATCGTGTCCGCGCGCTCGGGGCTGGTCGACACCAGCGTCACCGGGCATCGGATCAGTTCCTCGATCCGACGGATATATTTGATCGCGGCGGCGGGCAGGTCGGCCCAACTCCGCGCCCCCGCGGTCGATTCCTGCCACCCATCGACCTCTTCGAAAATCGGCTCGACCAACGCCTGATCGGCGGCATGCGCGGGGAAATAGTCGATCTCCTCCCCCCGCAGCCGATAGCCGGTGCAGATTTTCACCGTGTCGAACCCATCGAGCACGTCGATCTTGGTCAGCGCGATCCCGGTGATGCCGCCCACCGCAGCCGATTGCCGGACCAGCACCGCATCGAACCAGCCGCACCGCCGCTTGCGCCCGGTGACGGTGCCGAATTCATGGCCCCGCTCGCCCAGTCGCTGGCCGGTCTCGTCCTCGAGCTCGGTCGGAAACGGCCCCGACCCGACCCGCGTGGTGTAGGCCTTGGCGATCCCGAGCACGAAGCCGACCCCCGATGGCCCGATCCCCGACCCCGCCGCTGCCGCGCCCGCGACGGTGTTCGACGAGGTGACGAACGGATAGGTGCCGTGGTCGACGTCGAGCAGCACCCCCTGCGCGCCCTCGAACAGGATCCGCTTGCCCGCCGCGCGCGCCGCGTTGAGGTCGCGCCAGACCGGCTTGGCGAACGGCAGGACGAACCCCGCGATCGCAGCCAATTCGGCGACCAACGCGGCGCGGTCGACCGGCGGTTCGCCGAACCCGGCACGCAGCGCGTCGTGGTGCGCGGTGAGCCGGTCGAGCTGCGGCCCCAGCTCGTCGAGATGCGCCAGGTCGCAGACGCGGATCGCGCGCCGCCCGACCTTGTCCTCATAGGCGGGGCCGATCCCGCGCCGCGTCGTCCCGATCTTGCCCGCGCCGCTCGCGTCTTCACGCAGCGAATCGAGATCGCGATGAAACGGCAGGATCAGCGCGCAATTGTCCGCGATCCGCAGCGTGTCGGGGGTCGCGACGACGCCCTGCTCCCCCAGCCGCTCGATCTCCGCCTTCAGCGCCCACGGATCGAGCACGACGCCATTGCCGATCACCGACGGCGTACCCCGCACGATCCCCGACGGCAGCAGCGACAGCTTGTATGTGACGTTGCCGACGACCAGCGTGTGCCCGGCGTTATGCCCGCCCTGGAACCGCACCACCATGTCGGCGCGCTCGGCGAGCCAGTCGACGATCTTGCCCTTGCCCTCGTCGCCCCATTGCGCGCCGATGACTGCTACATTGGCCACCTGATTCTCCCGAGAATTGAGGCGTCCGTCTACAGCGCGCGCGCCTCACCATCCACCCAAAGATGCGTCGCGAGCTGCGCCTCGGGGGTATCGGTGGGGTCGAGTCCCGCGACGGTGACCCATCCCGCCGTGCGCAGCGCCGCTCCCGCGTCGGACGGCGTACCATGCGGCAGAAACAAACGCCGTCGTTCGCCCGCCTCCGCCTGCGCCACGATCGCGTCGGCAAAGAGCGAAAACCCGGTCGCCGCCTCTTCCGCGCCATTGTCATGCATCACCGTATAGGTACCGCCGCGACCGACCTCGCGTGCCGCCCCCGCGACGAACAGCGAGAACCCGAGCCAGCTTTGATATTCAAAGCCATGTCGCTCGGTCGGATCGAGCGTCAGCAGCGCGCGGTCGGCCAGCGAGGCCGCGATCGTCGACAGTCCGTCGAGCCGCGAGGTGAGGACCCCGCCCGAATCGAACGCGCGCAGCCGATCGAGCGCGGGCGCGAACGGCCCCGCCGCCTCGATCAACGGCAGGTAATCGGGCGCGAGCTCGGCGACCGCGCCCGCGTCCTTCGCATCAAGACGGTCGCGCAACGCCGCGATCCGCTCGGCGGCGACTGGCAACGGCCCCGCCGCGAGCGTGTCGACGAGATCGGGCAGCGTGAAGTCGATCGAGATGCCGGACGCCCCTGCAGCGCTAAGCCCCTCGACCGCGACGCCGACGATCTCGCCTGCTGCCGCGACCGAATCGAGCCCGACCAGCTCGCACCCGATCTGCCGCCATTCCCGCGCCGGTGCGAGTTGCGACGCACGCAGTTTCATGACACTACCCGCATAGCAAAGCCGAACGGGCCGCGGGTGATGCCCGAGCCGAGTCGCCGCGATCCGCGCAATCTGCGCGGTGAGATCGGGCCGGATCGCCAGCGTGCGCTGCGACACCGGATCGACGAAGCGTACCGCGTCGGTCAGCCCGCCCGCCTTCAGCCGCGCGCCCAACCCGTCCGCGAATTCCGCTAGCGGCGGATCGGCGCGCTCATAACCGTGGCTGCGCGCGACATCGAGCACCCGCGCCTCGACCGCGCTGGCGGCGTCGGCATGCGGCGGCAGCGTATCGCGAAACCCCTCGGGTAGCAGCGGTGTCATAACGCGCGCCCTAGCATCCCGCGGTCAGAACGACAGCCCCATCGCGGTCTTGACGCCGGGGAGCGCGCGGACGGTCGAGAGGAGCGAGGCGTCGACGCGCTCGTCGACCGACAGCAGCAACACCGCTTCACCACCCGCGCTCCGCCGCCCGAGGTGAAACGTGCCTATATTGACCCCTGCCTCGCCCAAGGTCGTACCCAGCCGCCCGATGAACCCTGGCGCGTCCTCGTTGACGACGTAGAGCATCGGTCCGGCGAGATCGGCCTCGATCTTCACCCCGAACAGTTCGACGAGCCGGGGTGCCTGATCGCCGAACAACGTACCCGCGACCGATCGTTCGCCATCCGCGGTCGTCACCGCGACGCGGATGAGCGTGTGGTAATCCCCCTCGCGCTCGGTGCGGATTTCGCGCACCTCGATCCCGCGGTCGCGCGCCAGCAGCGGCGCGTTGACCATGTTGACGCTCGCCGTCTGCGTCTCGAGAAAACCCGACAGCACCGCGCTGGTGATCGGCTTCTGGTTCAATTCCGCCGCAGCGCCCTCGGCATGGATCGAGATGCGGGTGATCGCACCATGCGCAAGCTGCCCGACCAACGACCCGAGTTTCTCGGCAAGCGCCATATACGGTTTGAGCCGCGGGGCTTCCTCGGCGGAGAGGCTTGGCATGTTGAGCGCGTTGGTGACCCCGCCCGACATCAGATAATCCGCCATCTGTTCGGCGACCTGGATCGCGACGTTGACCTGCGCCTCGTTGGTCGACGCGCCAAGATGCGGGGTCGAGACGAAGTTCGGGGTGCCGAACAGCGGCGAAGCCTTGGCGGGCTCCTCAACAAAGACATCCAGCGCAGCCCCGCCGATATGGCCCGAATCGAGACCTTCCTTGAGCGCCGTCTCGTCGATCAGCCCGCCGCGCGCGCAGTTGATGATGCGCACGCCCGGCTTGGTCTTGGCGAGGTTGTCCTTGGACAGGATGTTGCGGGTCTGATCGGTCAGCGGGGTGTGGAGCGTGATGAAGTCGGCACGCGCCAGCAACGTATCGAGATCGACCTTTTCGACCCCCATCTCCAGCGCGCGTTCGGGGGTGAGGAACGGGTCGTACGCGATCACCTTCATCCGCAGCCCCAGCGCGCGGTCCGCGACGATGCTGCCGATATTGCCCGCTCCG
Source organism: Pseudomonadota bacterium (assembly GCA_030854075.1). GTDB lineage: Bacteria > Pseudomonadota > Alphaproteobacteria > Sphingomonadales > Sphingomonadaceae > Sphingomonas. The sequence continues at coordinate 28,139 of JALYTW010000122.1, read as the reverse complement.
ATCAGGCCGAGCGTCTTGGCGGTCAGCTCGACCCCCATGAAGCGGTTCTTCTCCCACTTGCCCGCCTGGGTCGAGGCATCCGCCTCGGGCAGCTGCCGCGCCAGCGCGAACATCAGCGCGATCGCATGTTCCGCGGTGGTGATCGAATTGCCGAACGGCGTGTTCATGACGACGACGCCCTTCGCCGAGGCGGCGGGAATATCGACATTGTCGACGCCGATCCCGGCGCGCCCGACGACCTTCAGCTTGGTCGCGGCGTCGAGGATCGCCTTGGTGACCTTGGTCGAGGAACGGATCGCGAGGCCATCATACTCGCCGATAATCGCGGCGAGTTCATCCGGCGTCTTGCCGGTGATCTCGTCGACCTCGACCCCGCGCTCGCGGAAAATCTGCGCTGCACGAGGGTCCATTTTGTCGGAAATGAGGACTTTGGGCATGAGTGTGATCCTAAAAATTCCCGTTCGTGCTGAGCCTGTCGAAGTACAAGGCCGAACGGTAGCGTCTGTGACACGTCCTTCGACAAGCTCAGGACGAATGGTGAACCGTGCTCAGCCGGCCTTCGCCGTCGCGTACGCCCAGTCGAGCCACGGCCCGAGCGCGACGATATCGGCGGTGTCGACGGTCGCGCCGCACCATATCCGCAACCCCGGCGGCGCATCGCGATAGCCCGCGACGTCGTACGCGGCGTCCTCGCCCTCGAGCAGCGCCGCCATCGACTTGATCAGCGCCTCATCGGCGCCCGCCACCGTCAGGCAGACGCTGGTCTTCGACCGCGACGCTGGATCGCTCGCGAGATGACCCAGCCAGTCCCGCTCGGCGACGATCGCATCGAGCGCCGCCGCGTTGGCATCGGATCGCGCGATCAGCCCACGCTCACCCAGACCCTTCCCCCATTCGAGCGCGAAGATCGCATCCTCGACCGCGAGCATCGAGGGAGTGTTGATCGTCTCGCCCTTGAAGACGCCCTCGCTGAGCTTGCCCTTCGACGTCAGCCGGAAGAGCTTGGGGAGCGGCCAGGCGGGGGTGTAGCTTTCGAGCCGCTCGACCGCGCGCGGACCGAGGATGATGACGCCGTGCGCGCCCTCCCCGCCAAGCACCTTCTGCCAACTGAACGTGGCGACATCGATCTTGTCCCACGGCATGTCATAGGCGAACACCCCGCTCGTGGCGTCGGCGAATGACAATCCCTCGCGGTCGTCCGCGATCCAGTCGCCGTTCGGCACCCGCACGCCGCTGGTGGTGCCGTTCCAGGTGAACAGGACATCGTTCGACCAATCGACCTGCGTCAGATCAGGCAAATCGCCGTAGTCGGCACGAATGACGGTCGAATCGATCTTGAGCTGCTTGACCGCATCGGTCACCCATCCTTCGCCGAAACTTTCCCACGCCAGCGTCGTCACGGGGCGCGCGCCGAGCATCGTCCACATCGCCATCTCGAACGCGCCGGTGTCGGAACCGGGGACGATGCCGAGCCGGTGGGTGTCGGGCAGATTGAGCGTCTCGCGCATCAGCTCGATGCAATAGGCGAGGCGTTGCTTGCCGAGCTTGGAGCGGTGCGAGCGGCCGAGACTGGCAGTCGCCAATTTGCTTGCGTCCCAGCCCGGAGGCTTGGCGCAGGGACCGCTGGAAAAATGGGGTCGTACCGGGCGGGTGGCCGGCTTATCGGACGCAATGGTGACGTCGGCAACATTCGTGTCGGTCATGTCTGTCTCTCCTCACAGAGAGCACGCGCGGCGTTGGGACCGCGTGGCCCGTCGACGGCCCTAGGGAAGAGACGGCGGCTCTACAACCCTGTTCGCCCTGAGCTTGTCGAAGGGCAGCGTTGATTCTACCCAACGCGCGAAAGGGAACCCCGTGCGTCCACAGGCTCAACACGAACGAAACGGGGCGATCGTCATTGCCCTGTCTCTCGCCGCGTGTGGCAGCGTCGATCGCCCGACATCGCCCCCCGCGCAGACCGTGGCGGGGCCCTCGACCCGCGAAACCGCGCAGTGCTTCGCCGACCTGCGGACGCTCGGGGTCGATTTCCAGCCGCTCCCCGATCGCGAGACGGGGCCCGGCTGCGGACTCGTCGGCACGGTCAAGCTGCTCGACATCGGCGTTCCCACTACAAACCTCGGCGCGGTGCGGTGCGGCGAGGCGCGGGCCTATGCCGCCTGGGCGCGCAATGCGGTCGCGCCCGCCGCGTACCAGATTCTCGGCAGCCCCCTTTCCCGCGTCGACAGCATGGGGAGCTACGCCTGCCGCAACGTCGTCGGCTCGGCGCGCAACGATGCCAAACGATCCGGCCACGCGATCGCCAACGCGATCGACATCGGCGGGTTCGTGCTCAAGGATGGGCGTCGGATCACGATCCTCGACGACTGGCATTCGTCCGACCCGGCGGTGCAGCGGTTCCTCCAAACGATCCGCGCATCCGCGTGCAAGCGGTTCGGAACGGTGCTAAGTCCCGACTATAATCCGGCGCACCGCAACCATCTCCACCTCGAGGACGACAAAGCCGGGTTTTGTCGCTGACGCCGCGGGCGCTCTGCTGCCGCTAGCGCGGCGTCACACGATGCTCTAACAGCCCTGAATGAACGATACACGAGTACCCAGCCGCGTCTTTCGGCGCGCCTCGCAGGACGCCAATACCGCCAAAGGCGGCGTGTCCACCCCGCAGACCGAAGATCAGGCCTATCGCCTTGCCTTTCAAGACATGGATTTCCTGCTGCGGGAGGATTTGCGTCCCGTCCGGTTCCAGCTCGAACTGCTCAAGACGCAGCTCGTGCTTGATGAGGCCAATATTGCCTCCACCTTCGTGATGTACGGCTCCGCGCGCATTCCCGCGCCCGACAAGGCCGAAGAACTCCTCGCGCTCGCGACCGACGAGAAGAGTCGCAAGATCGCCGAACGGCTCGTCGCCAAGAGCAAATATTACGATGTTGCGCGCGACCTCGCCAAGATCGTCAGCGTCCTGCCGCGCGACGAGGACGGCAAGCGCCAATTCGTCGTGTGTTCGGGCGGCGGGCCGTCGATCATGGAGGCGGCCAACCGCGGTGCGTGCGATGTCGGTGCCGAATCGATCGGGCTCAATATCGTCCTGCCGCACGAACAGGCGCCCAACCCCTATGTGACGCCATCGCTGTCACTACAGTTCCACTATTTCGCGCTGCGCAAGATGCACTTCCTGCTCCACGCCCGCGCGCTCGCGGCGTTCCCCGGCGGGTTCGGGACGTTCGACGAACTGTTCGAATTGCTGACGCTGATCCAGACGGGCAAGATCGAGCCGATCCCGGTGTTGCTGGTGGGCCGCGAATTCTGGGATAAGGTCGTCAACTTCCAGGCGCTGGTTGACGAAGGGGTCGTCAGCGAACGCGACCTCTCGATCTTCCACTATGTCGAGACCGCCGCAGAGGCGTGGGGAATCGTCCAGCAATTCTACCGCGAACGTGAAGCCAAGCAGCAGGCGGCGCTCGCGCGCTAAAGCAGTGCCGCGAGCACCGTCAGCAGCCCGAGCCCCAACGACAGCGGCATCCGCAACCGGAGCCAGCCCGGCGGCGCGAAATTCCGACGAACGAGCGCCACATCGACGATGAGCGCCGCGATCAGCGTCAGCCCCAGCGCGACCAGCGATGGACCGGGCCAGGCGAGCCCCACCATCCACGGCCACGCACTCGCGAGCGCGATCAGCGAGGGTGCGATCGAGGCGATCCACAGCCAGGGGGGTGGATCGGCGCTCTTCACCGCAATTCCCCACCATAGCCCGCCGAGGAAACTGACGATCAGCGCGGCGTAGGCATAGCCGAGCGCCAGCGCGGGAAAGCGGGTCGCGGGATCGTCCCCCAACAGCGTCAGCACCACGAGGATTTGCGGGATCAGCCCCGCCCACCCCAACACCATGGCGATCCGGGGCACTCCGGCCCGCTCCGGCACGCTCACAGGCAGATCGTGGCGTCGGTGCCGGGGACAGCGAGCGGATCGCCAAAGCGGATCGTCGCGATCTGCGCATAATCGCCAGCAATGGGCTCGCCATAGACGTGGACGACGCCGCGCGCGCCGTCGACGACCCAGTAATGTGCGATCCCCGCGGCCGCATATTTCCGCCGCTTGAGCCCCGTATCGCGATCGAGCGTCGTTTCCACGACCTCGACGACCAACAGAAGGTCCGCGGGAAAAAGCAGGCGATTGCCCTCGATCGGCGCACGCAGCACCCCGACATCGCAACCGACGACGGTATCATCGTCGAGCTGGATACCAACCTCGCCCAACACTGCCTGAAAGCGCCCCTCGAAAATCGCCCATAGCTTTCCCGTGACCGACGCTTGCCGCGCGCCATGATCGCTCATCGGAGGGTTCATTCGTTGGAGCTCCCCGTCGATCAGTTCGACCGCCATATCCGCGAACGCGCCAGTCGCCGCGATCTGGCGGAATTCCGCGGCGGTGAAGCGGGCGTGGCCGCTGTCGGTCGACGATGGATGCGCGGGACGGTTCATCCCGCAATTCCTATCATGATCGAAGGCCGCGCGAAACGGTGGCAATCGCGACGCGGCACGCGTAGAGAGCCCGCATCCGCCAACTCCGCCCCCGGGAGACCGCATGCGCGTCGCCATCGCTTCCGACCACGCCGCCGTCGCGCTCAAGGCTGTGCTCGCCGACTGGCTGCGCGCGGCCGGGCACAAGGTGCTCGACCTCGGCACCGACGGCAGCGCCAGCGTCGATTATCCCGATTACGGCTTTGCGGTGGCCGAGGCGCTTGCGGACGGCCGCGCCGAGCGCGCGGTCGCGCTGTGCGGCTCTGGGATCGGCATCGCGATCGCCGCCAACCGGCATCCCTTCTGCCGGTGCGCGCACGTGTCCGAGCCGTTATCGGCGCGGCTCGCCCGCACCCACAACGACGCCAACGCGATCGCGTTGGGCGCGCGGCTGATCGGCGAGGAGATGGCCAAGGCCTGCCTCGACGCTTTTCTCACCACCGACTTCGAAGGCGGCCGCCACCAGCACCGCGTCGACAAACTTGCCAAGGAGTTCGCATGAGCACCCAGCCCCACACCCTTTCCTCGAGCACTCTCTCCGACGTCCAGCCGGATGGGTTTTTCACGCGGGATCTGGCCGACGCCGACGCCGCAGTCTTTGCCGCGATCCAGCACGAACTGCGGCGCGAACAGACGCAGATCGAACTGATCGCGTCGGAGAACATCGTCTCCAAGGCAGTGCTTGCCGCGCAAGGGTCGGTCTTCACCAACAAATATGCCGAAGGGTACCCGGGCAAGCGCTATTACCAGGGCTGCGCACCATCCGACGAGATCGAGCGCCTCGCGATCGACCGCGCCAAACAGATGTTCGGCTGCGGCTTCGTCAACGTCCAGCCGCATTCGGGCGCGCAGGCGAACGGCGCGGTCATGCTTGCGCTGGTCAAGCCGGGCGACACGATCCTCGGCATGAGCCTCGATGCGGGCGGTCACCTGACGCACGGCGCAAAGGCGGCGATGAGCGGCAAGTGGTTCAACGCGGTCCAATATGGCGTCGACCCAACCACCCACCTGATCGACTATGACCAGGTCGAGGCGCTGGCGCTCGAACACCAACCCAAGCTGATCATCGCGGGCGGGTCCGCCTATCCGCGTCAGATCGATTTTGCTCGCTTCCGCGCGATCGCGGACCAGGTTGGCGCATACTTCATGGTCGACATGGCGCATTTCGCGGGGATCGTCGCGGCGGGACTCCACCCGACCCCGTTCGGTCACGCGCATGTCGTAACGACGACCACTCACAAGACGCTGCGCGGCCCACGCGGCGGCATGATCATGACCGACGACGAGGCGCTGGCGAAGAAGCTCAACTCGGCGGTGTTCCCAGGGCTTCAAGGCGGCCCGCTGATGCACGTCATCGCCGCCAAGGCGGTCGCGTTCGGCGAGGCGCTTGAGCCCGGCTACAAGAGCTATATCGCCGCGGTCGTCGAGAACGCGAAAGTGCTTGCGGCGACGCTGAAGGAACGCGGTGCCGACCTCGTCTCCGGCGGTACCGACACGCATCTGGCGCTGGTCGATCTGACCCCGCTCGGCGTGACCGGCAAGGATGCCGATGAGGCACTAGAGCGAGCCGGGATCACCTGCAACAAGAACGGTATCCCCAATGATCCGCTACCGCCGATGAAGACCAGCGGCATCCGGGTCGGATCCCCCGCGGGCACGACGCGCGGCTTCGGCCCCGCCGAATTCCGCGAGATTGGTCATATGGTCGCGGACGTCCTCGACGGGCTCGCCAAGAAGGGCGAAGCAGGCGATCCGCAGGTCGAGGCGAATGTGCGGGAACGAGTTGCCGCGCTGTGCGCTCGGTTCCCGATCTACCAAGGATAAGACAATGGCATTCGACGATTTCCGTAACGAAGTGAAGAACGATCCAGCGCTCGGCAAGAGCATGGCGAAATGGGGCGCGCTCGGCGCGGTCGTCGCGATCCCGCTGCCGTTCATCGGTCCGATCATCGGCGCGGCGGCGGGTGCGGGCTACGCTTATTTCAAGCGCAACAAGCGAACCTGAATGCGCTGCCCGTTCTGTGGTCATGACGACAGCCAGGTAAAGGATAGCCGCCCCACCGAAGACGGGGCGGCTATCCGTCGGCGCCGCCAATGCGAAGGGTGCGCGGCACGCTTCACGACCTTCGAGCGGATCCAGTTGCGCGAACTGACCGTTATCAAGAACGAAGGCGGCGGCACCAAGCGCGAGGCGTTCGACCGCGACAAGCTGCTGCGATCGGTCTCGATCGCGGCACGCAAACGGCCGATCGATGCGGTCATGCTTGAGAAACTCGTCAGCGGCATTCAACGTCGCCTCGAAACCACGGGCGAGACCGAGGTGTCGTCGAAGCGGATCGGCGAGATGGTGATGGAGGGGCTGAAGGGTCTCGATTCGGTTGCCTATATCCGCTTCGCCAGCGTCTATCGCGACTTCAGCGAAGCCAAGGACTTCGAGGATTTCGCGGGCAGCGTCGAAGAGGCGGGGCCGGGATGACGAACGCGCCGGTCATCGTTCTGGTCTGCCCGCAACTCGGCGAGAATATCGGCAAGGCGGCGCGCGCGATGCTAAATTTCGGGCTGACCGAGATGCGCCTCGTCGCGCCGCGCGACGGCTGGCCCAACCCCAGCGCAGGGCCTGCCGCCAGCGGTGCCGACATCGTCCTCGAACAGGCGAAGGTCTATGCCACCGTCGCGGACGCGGTGGCGGATTGTCCGCATGTCTACGCCACCACCGTCCGCAAGCGCGGCGTGACCAAACCGGTCGTCACGCCAGAAGCCGCTGCCACCGCGATCCACCGCGAGGCGGCGCGATCCGCGATCCTGTTCGGACCCGAGCGTTCGGGGCTCGAAACCGACGACGTCGCGCTCGCGCGGACGATCGTGACGGTACCGATCAACCCCGATTTCGGCAGTCTCAACCTTGCGCAGGCCGTTATCCTGGTGGCCTATGAATGGTCGAAAGGCATGGCGCTGGCACAGCCGCCCGCGGTCGATCTGCCCGATCCTGCCTCGCAGGACGAACTCGACGGGATGATTGCGCAGCTCGACGCGATGCTCGAGGCGGCGCATTTCTTCTTCCCCCCCGATCGCTCGCCGACGACGCGGCGCGCGCTGCGCACGCTGCTGACCAAGCCCGCCTGGTCGACCCAGGAGGTCCGGACGATGCGCGGCGTGCTATCGGCGCTCGACGGCGCGAAACGTCCAAAGACAGCAGGTCAGCGGCGGTCGAAGGCGTCGAACTCGTAGGCGATCGACGCTTCGACGAGCTGCTCCCATAGATCCGCGATCGCCTCATGCGGCAATCCCGCCGCCTGCGCGCGCGCTTGGACGTTGGCGATCACCTCTGCCTTGCGCTTGCCGTCGCGGACGTGTCCGCGTTCAGGTTTGATCCGCGCCGCCGCGTCCATATACGCAAAACGGCGGGCGAGCAGCGCGACCAGGTCGGCATCGACCTGATCGACGCCCGTGCGCACCTCGGCCATCGTGGTGCATTGCGGGCCGGAAAGAGGTTTGGTCATGATCGGCTCCTGCCCGCCCACAGAGGGGGTGTCCAGCTTGACTCGTCGCGGCACGGCGGCTAGGCGCCCGCCTTCGCAATGGCCCCGCATCCCGGTGAAGCGGTGGCCCTGTCCTGCCTCGTGCAGCAAACAGGCGATACCGGGATAACGTCGTTAGCAATTGCCAAGGAAATATCATGTCGAAGCGCAACAGCGCCAAGTACAAGCTCGATCGCCGGATGGGCGAGAACATCTGGGGTCGCCCCAAGTCGCCCGTCAACAAGCGTGAATACGGCCCCGGCCAGCACGGCCAGCGCCGCAAGGGCAAGGTCAGCGACTACGGCATCCAGCTGCGCGCCAAGCAGAAGCTCAAGGGCTATTACGGCGACGTGACCGAAAAGCAGTTCCGCGCCTGTTACCACGAAGCCGCCCGGATGAAGGGCGATACCAGCCAGAACCTGATCGGCCTGCTCGAACAGCGGCTCGACATGATCGTCTATCGCGCCAAGTTCGCGCCGACGATCTTCGCCGCGCGTCAGCTCGTCAGCCACGGCCACGTCAAGGTCAACGGCGTCAAGTGCAACATCGCCTCGCGCCGCTGCTTCATCGGTGACGAGATCACGCTGGGATCGAAGGCGCAGGAAATGGCGCTGGTGATGGAGGCGCAAAGCCTCGCCGAGCGCGAAATCCCCGATTACGTCGCCCCCGACGGCACCGCGAAGGTCACCTTCACCCGCGTCCCCGCGCTCGACGAAGTGCCCTATCCGGTGAAGATGGAACCGAACCTGGTCGTCGAATTCTATTCGCGCTAAACCGAGCGATCAGCGCGCGGTGAGGGTTGGTAAATCCGACCGCTCACCGTTCGCCCTGCGCTTGCCGGATTCCCATGAAAATAATACTTTCATGGGGCCGGGGCGAAGGGCCCATGAAAATAATACTTTCATGGGGCCGGGGCGAAGGGCTTGAGGCTCACTGTGCTTCGACAAGCTCAGCACGAACGGTTCAGGGTCAGTTCCCGTCGGATTAAAGCAACGCCGGCTGCGCCCCGGGCGTGTGGCTGGCCCGCGTCTCCACTCGGGTCGCCTTCTTCACCGGGCTAATCAGCGGCGGCAGTTTGGGCTTCATGCCCATGAACAACTCGGCCAGCGTGACGATCTGGAGCGCGGGAAATCGCCCGAAATCGGTGTCGATCGTCGGGTGGCTGGCGGCTTCCTCGCGCATGCCCTTGGTCGGCAGCCCCTTCATGATGAACAGCCCAAACCGGAACTTGTCGCGCTCCATCACGCGGCCGAGGTCGCGGACCATGTTGGGGTTCACATTGTCGCCGGCCTTGACCGAGATGACCCCGGTTTCGACACGGTTGCCCGCCCCCAGATAATTGAACCAGCCGTCGATCCCCTTGTCACCGCCCTTTTTGTCGCGCGGACAGCCCCCGACCTGCCAGCTGACCCATTGCTGGAACTGGTGCGGATCGTCGGCGGCGAGGCGCTCGGCGCTAGCCAGATCGCGCGGCACACCGATCGTGTCGAACTCGATCCCCGGATAGCCTTCGCGCATCCGGTTCTCGATCATCCCGATCGCGATGTGCGTCACGTCGATGCCGATCCATTGCCGCCCGAGCTTTTGCGCGGCATCGACCGCGGTGCCGCAGCCGCAGAACGGATCGAGCACCACGTCGCCGGGATTGGACGAGGCGGCGATGATGCGTTCGAGCAGCGCACGGGGTTTCTGGGTGGGGTACCCGAGGCGCTCCTGAGCTTGGGAGTTGAGCGGCGCGATGTCGGGCCAGACCGTCCCCATCACCCCGCCTTCCATCTCATTCAGATATCGCTTTAACTGTGGCCGTTTGGTCGTGTCATAAGTGCCGTCTGCTTTAGTAGGGTATTTGATGCGCCCTTCATCGTGCAAATGTTGCATAGTCTCGGTTTGATATCGCCATCCCATGCGAGGAAATGGAAATCCAAGCCAATTATACATCATCTTAGGTCGAGGATTTGGGCTCGTCATGTTATCTAATCGGTAGATACCTCGCCCGTCCCTATCGTCGTACCGATACTTTGAAGATTTATATTGCTCGCTGTAAGATTCCCTTGGAGTGTTCCATGCGAATATCTTAGTCCTCGAATAGAAGAAAATGGTATCTGCAACGCGGCTCCACGTTTTGCTGTCATTGTGAGTCGTCGTTCGTTTCCAGATGATCTCATTGCGGAAGTTCTCCGCCCCGAACACCGCGTCCAACACCAGCTTGAGGTAATGGCTCGCGGTCGGATCGCAGCGGAGGTAGAGCGAGCCGGTGGACTTGAGCACGCGGTGAAGTTCGACCAGCCGCACCGCCATCATCGCCAGATACGCCATCAGCGGGCTGCCGCCGAGCGCGTCGTGCATCGCGCGCATCATCACCTGCAGCCCGCGGTTGGTGCCGCTGTCGATATCCATCAGCGCGCTCTTCGACGCCTCGCCCCACGTCCAGGTATCGTCGAACGCCTCGATGCTGGCATCCGCGTCCGCGCCTGATGCGGATTTGAACAGCACGTTATACCCCGCGTTCGAATTGAACGGCGGGTCGAGATAGATCAGGTCGACGCTCGCGTCCGCGATATGCTCGCGCAGCACGTCGAGGTTGTCGCCATAGTAAAGCCGGTTGGTCATCGTGCCATCCTGCCCGATCCGCCTCAGGGGCGAAAGTGCGACGTGCACGGGTCCGCCGCCGGATGCTGCGTCGATTGCTTGCGCCCGCCCGATACCGGTGCCAGAAACCGGCGCAAAGGAGTTCCCATGCGCCAACTGATCCTGCTGCTTCTACTCACCACGACCGCATCCGCCGCATCGGCGCAGACCGGTCCTGCGATCTCGGTCGACACGCTGAAATCGGTGACCAAGGAATTGTCGTCCGACGCCTATGAGGGCCGCGCGCCGACGACCCCGGCGGAGGACAAGACCGTCGCGTACATCGTCGAGCGCTTCAAGGCGGCGGGGCTGAAGCCGGGTAACCCCAACGGCGGAAAGGGGGCCAGCTGGTTCCAGGACGTGCCGATGGTCGAAATCACCGCCAGCGACGTCGCGCCGCTGACCTTCACCGGCGGCAAGACTCCGGTCAGCCTCGCGTATCGAACCGATATGGTCGCCGGGACGTACCGCGTCGTGCCGCGGATCGACCTCAAGGACAGCCCGGTCGTGTTCGTCGGCTATGGCATCAACGCCCCCGAAAAGGGGTGGAACGACTATGCCGGGCTCGACGTCAAGGGCAAGACCGTCGTTATCCTCGTCAACGATCCCGACTGGCAGACGATGACGCTCGACGGCCCGTTCGAAGGCCGCGCGATGACCTATTACGGGCGCTGGACCTACAAATATGAGGAAGCGGCGCGGCAGGGCGCCGCCGCTGCGATCATCATCCACCAGACCGAACCCGCGGCCTATCCCTGGGCGGTGGTACAGTCGTCCTGGACGGGTCCGCAACTCGAACTCGACGAGACTGGCGATCACGCGGACCAGAGCCAGGTGATCGGCTGGATCCAGCAGCCCGCCGCCCAACAGCTGTTCGCCAGCGCGGGGCAGGATTTCGCCACGCTCTCCGCGGCTGCGAAGATCAAGGGGTTCAAGGCGGTGCCGCTCGACCTCAAAATGTCGACGAGCTTCGACAATGCGATCAAGCGCCAGGCGTCGAAGAATGTGATCGGGGTCTTGCCCGGTACCACCGCCCCCGACGATTACGTCATGTACACCGCGCATTGGGATCACTTGGGCCGATGCGACGCGGTCGACGGCGACGATATCTGCAACGGCGCGCTCGACAATGCGAGCGGGATAGCGGGGCTGGTCGCGATCGCCGAAGCGCAGGTCAAGGCCGGGTCAGCCAAGCGATCGATGGCGTTCATGGCGGTGACCGCCGAGGAATCGGGGCTGCTGGGATCGCGCTATTATGCGGAGCATCCGATCTATCCCCTCGCGCATACTGTCGGCGGGGTGAACATGGACGTTCTCAATGCCGGCGGGCTTGCGAAGGATTTCGTCCTGACCGGCGCGGGCAAGAGCGAGATCGAGGATCTGGTAAAGCCCTTCGTCCTCGCCGAGGGACGCACGATCGGGACCGAGGAGCATCCCGAAGCGGGCGGCTATTATCGGTCGGACCATTTCAGCTTCGCCAAACTGGGCGTGCCGATGCTCGACGGCGGATCCGGGTCGGACCTCGTCGTCGGCGGTCGGGCGGCGGGCGAGGCGGCGCGCCTGGATTATGTCGCGCACCGCTATCACAAGCCGCAGGACGAATATGATCCCAAGTGGGATTGGTCGGGCGCGGTCGCCGACCTCAAAATCTATTACGGACTGGGGCGTAAACTCGCCAACGACACCGCGCTCTGGCCCAACTGGTACAAGTCCGCCGAATTCCGCACCATCCGCGACAAGAGCCGTGCGGGCCTGAAATGACAACGCCCCCGCCCGCCGAATGGGCGCATCACGCGGCGGTGTGGATCGGCTTTCCCAGCCATCGGGACTTATGGGGTGCGGACCTCGAACCCGCGCGCCGCGAGGTCGCGGCGTTCGCCAATGCAGTCGATGCGGACGGCAAGGGCGAAACGGTGATTCTGGTGGCGGCCGACAACGAGGCCGCTGCCGCCGCCCACGCGCTCGCGCCGTTCGCCGAATTGCTGGTCGAGGATTTCGGTGACATCTGGCTTCGCGATACCGGCCCGATCCTGCTCGGCGATGGGTGCGCGCGCGATTTCGACTTCAACGGCTGGGGCGGGAAATATGATCTGCCCGGCGACGACACCGTCGGCGCGCGCCTGGCATCCTCGCGCGGGATCAACGCGGCGTCCTGCAACTGGGTGCTCGAAGGCGGCGCGATCGACGGCGACGGGTCGGGTACGGTGATCACCACCGAACAATGCCTGCTCAACCACAACCGCAATCCCGGCCTGCAGCGCACCGAAATCGAAACCCGGCTCGCCGAAGATCTGGGGCTGACCCGCGTCGTGTGGCTCGGCGAAGGGCTGCTCAACGACCATACTGACGGCCATGTCGACAATTTGGCACGGTTCGTTGGTGAGGGTCGGGTCGCGATCCCCGAGCAAACCGAGAACGACCCCAATTGGCAGGTCTATCAACATGCTCGCCGCGATGCCGAGGCGGCGGGGCTGGAGGTGGTGACGATCCCCTCCCCCGGCCGCGTCCTCCGCGATGAGGAGATCGTGCCTGCCAGCTATATGAACTTCTATATCGGCAACGCCGCGGTGGTCGTGCCGCTCTATGGCGCCGTCAACGATGATGCGGCGGTGGCAGCGATCCAGGCGCTTTTTCCGGGTCGCGAGGCGATCGGCCTGCGCGCGGACAGCATCCTCAGCGGCGGCGGCAGCTTTCACTGCATCAGCCAGCAAATCCCCGGCAGGCCTTAATTCCGATTAACCCGATCCCAACACCTGTCCGCTAGCCACCGGGGCTTCTGATAGCCGTCTGGCGGGGATATGATCGAACGGAGCGTCCTGGGTCTCGGGTTTCTGGCATTGATGACGTCGTGCATCGGCTCGCCGCCTGCCGACCCGTCGCTCGGTGCCACCCGGCTCAGCCTTCCGGTGCCGCCGCCTGCACATGTCCGTGCGGTGTCGACGGGTGGTCCTTCCGCAGCGCTGTTGGACAGGGCCCCGACGCCAAAGCTTCAGGATGCGCTGGTCGTCACCCCCGCGGCCCCCTTCGTCGAGAATGCCGCGGTGCCCGACGCGCAGCGCGCGCTCGATTGCCTGACCCAGACGGTCTATTACGAAGCGCGATCCGAACCGCTCGACGGACAGCGCGCGGTCGCGCAGGTCGTGCTCAATCGAGTCCACAACCCCGCCTATCCGAACAGCGTCTGCGGCACCGTTTACGAAGGGTCGCGGCGGGCGACCGGATGCCAGTTCAGCTTCACGTGCGACGGCTCGCTCGCGCGTCGCCGCGAACCGAGCGCCTGGGGTCGCGCGGCCGAGGTTGCGGGCGCCGCTTTAGCGGGCTTCGTCTACGCGCCGGTCGGCACCGCGACCTATTACCACACGACCGCAATCAACCCCTGGTGGGCTGCGAAGGTCACCCACGTCGCCACGATCGGCGCACATATCTTCTATCGTCTGCCCGGTAGTTGGGGCGGACTCGGCGCATTCAGCCAGCGTTACGCGGGGGCTGAGCCAGCGTTGACCGGCGGTCGCCACATTGCACCAAAATCGATCGATGCCATCGTTCAGACGATCGAGGCCGGGGTCACCGTCCATCGCGGGTCGTCGATCGCTGACGCGATCGCGCCGTCAAGCCCATCGGATGCAGCGGGAGCGAGCGTGGCGGTGGCCACACCCACCGCGTTCGTCGCAGGGGTCCGTATCCATCGCGGTGCTCCGGCCTCCGGCAGCGCCGAGCGTGGCGTGACGATTCATCGCAACGCCGGTGCAGGGCTGGCCAGCGTCACGCGCTGACATGGGGCCAGGCCACCCCGGCTTTCGTAACCGCGCCGCGTCGCTTACATGCCGCTGATGACCGAGATCACCGTCGCCGCGCTCCAGCTCGCCTTCACTGCCGACATCGACGCGAACATCGCCAACGTTTCGCGGCTCGTCCGCGAGGCGGCGGGACAAGGCGCGCAGGTGATCCTGCCCCCCGAACTCTTTGAGGGCGAATATTTCTGTCGGATCGAGGATGAATCGCTCTTCGCCAATGCGGCACCGGTCGGCGAGCACAAGGTGGTGCTCGCGATGCAGGCGCTCGCCGAGGCACTCAAGGTTACTATTCCGACCAGCTTCTTCGAGGCCGATGGCCCGCATTACTATAACAGCCTCGCGATGATCGGCCCCGATGGCGAGGTTCTGGGGGTGTATCGCAAGAGCCACATTCCCGATGGCCCCGGGTATGAGGAAAAATTCTATTTTCGACCCGGGAACACGGGGTTCAAGGTATGGCCGGGACCACCCACGACGACAGGGCGCCGCACGACACTGGGCGTCGGGGTCTGCTGGGACCAATGGTACCCCGAAACCGCGCGCGCGATGATGCTGATGGGGGCGGAAATCCTCTTGTACCCCACCGCGATCGGTAGCGAGCCACACGACACCAGCCTCGACACCGCGCGCCTGTGGCGCCGCGCGATGGTCGGCCATGCGGTCAGCAACGTCGTCCCCGTCGTCGCCGCCAACCGCGTCGGCATCGAACACGGCCAAACCTTTTACGGCACCAGCTTCATCACCGACGAGCGCGGCGACATCCTCGCCGAACTGGGTCGCGAGGAGGAAGGCGTCATCGTCGCGACGGTCGACCTCGACCGCGTCAAGCGCCACCGCGCCGCCTTCGGTTTCTTTCGCGACCGGCGACCCGAGCTTTACGGACGGCTGATCGAGGACGTCTGATCGCGCAGCTCGATCGCGCGGGCGAACACCGCTTCGAACATTTCGGGCGTCAATCGACGCGTGTTCGTGTTGTAACGCGAGCAATGATAGCTATCGATCAGAATCCGTCCGTCGGGCATGCGGTGTTCGGCGAGATGACCGAATTTCGCCTTGGGCAGCCGCCCGCCGAGCGTCTTCACCGCCGACTGGTGCGCGATCTGGCCGAGCGCGATGAATATTCGGGCGGTGGGAAGCGCGGCGATCGGGGCTTCCAGAAATGGGCGGCAGGTGCGGATTTCCTCTGGAGTCGGCTTGTTGGCGGGGGGCAGGCAGCGCACCGCGTTGACTAGAATCGCGCCGGTCAGCGTCAGTCCGTCGTCGGGCTTCGCTGCATAGACACCCTCGCTCATCCCGAACTTGGCGAGCGTCGCGAACAGCAGATCGCCCGCATAGTCGCCGGTGAAGGGTCGCCCCGTACGGTTGGCGCCGTGCTTTCCGGGGGCGAGGCCGACGATGCCGAGCCAGGCGTGGGGGTCGCCGAATGCCGGAACGGGGGCGTTCCACCAGCCCGGAAATTCGGCGCGAAGCTCGTCGCGAAACGCGACGAGGCGCGGACAGCGCGGGCAGTCGTGCGGGGGTTCGGTCGCGGGCAGCGGGCTGGGTGCAAAGTCCATCGCGCTCGGGTAAGCGCCGCGGATGGCGAGGACAACCCGCATGCGCCCCCGCACGCTTTACGTGATCGCGATCGGATCGAACCGGCGCGGACGCCACGGTACACCCGTTCATGAGGTGGCGGCGGCGATCGAGCAATTGACGCATGTCGTCGCCGTGTCCGCCATCGTCGCGAGCGATCCGATCGGCCCCTCGACGCGGCGCTTCGCCAATGCGGTCGCGGTGATCGACAGCATCCACCCGCCGCCCGACCTACTGCACCATCTGAAGACGATCGAGGCGCGCTTCGGACGCCGCGCGGGCCGACGCTGGGGGGCACGCGTGATCGATCTCGACATCATCCTGTGGTCGGGGGGAATCTGGGCCTCCCCGGCACTGACCATTCCCCACCCCGCATTTCGCGCCCGCCGCTTCGTTCTCGCTCCGCTCGTGGGCGTCGCACCCCGATGGCGGGACCCGATCTCGAACCGGAGCGTTCGACAATTGCTCCACGCGGTTGACCGGCCCCGCCCACGTGCCTAGGTCGCCGATGACCCCGTTGGGGTCCGATGGCGGGGGTCCGTAGCTCAGTTGGTAGAGCAAGCGACTTTTAATCGAGAGGTCCCGGGTTCGAGCCCCGGCGGACCCACCATCGGCTAGTAGTTGCATGAATCCGCGGTCGAGCGCTGACGTAGCGACGATCTCGCCTTTCGCCGGGCAGCGCCCCGCGACTGTTAGATGGCGGCAAGATAGCCATCCACCGGAATAATGGGTAGCCTACGCTATCTGCACGTCAAAGAATCCACCGACCTCGCCCGTGGATAAAGGTAGAGATTTTGAACAAGGTGGACGTTGAGCTTCTCGGGCCAAAGGGTCGGGCTCGCGAGCCTAGGTATGCCGCTATAAAGCAGTACATCCAGCACGCGCTTAGCAGCGGCGCGCTCAAGCCCGGCGATCGCGTCCCCTCGGAGGCTGAGCTGGTTGTGCAATTCGAAGTGTCACGAATGACCGCAAATCGTGCATTGCGCGAATTGCAGGCGGCGGGTGCCGTGGTGCGCAGAGCAGGAATAGGATCATTCGTAGCCGAGCCCACGGCGCTTGGCCACATGATCGAAATTCGCAATATCGCCGACGACATTCGCGCACGCGGCCACGACTATCGCGCCCAGGTTATTGAAAATGTCGCAACGAAGGCGAGCACGCGCACCGGGTCGCTGCTCGGGGTCTTGGCAGGGACGCGGATTTTCCATTCGATCATCGTCCATCATGAAGCCGACGTGCCGATTCAGCTCGAGGAGCGGTATGTGGTGGCCGCCATCGCGCCTGACTACGACAGGATAGACTTCACGCTCACGACGCCGAACGAGTATCTCACAAGGATCGCGCCGATCGAGAAGGTCGAGCACCGGGTCAAGGCGATCATGCCCGATCCAGTCACTCGGCGGCTGCTGGAACTCAGTGACGACCAGCCTGCACTGCTGATGATGCGTCACACGTGGAGCCGAAACCAGCTCGTCTCGTACGCGTTGCTAACTCACCCCGGCAACAGATTCGAGCTTTCAGCGAGTTTTGCCGTGCCGACCGCCTGATGGACCTCTCCCGCAACATACGTTCGATCGAGCAGCGGAACCCCCATCCAGTAACAGAGTTCGGCCAGGGAACCGATGTTCCACACCGCGAGGTCCGCTGCCATCCCGTGCGCGATGGCACCGATCTCGTCGCCCAATCCCAAGGCGCAGGCGGCGTTCCTCGTCATTCCGAGCAGCGCTTCTGCGGGCGTCAAGCGAAACAGGGTACAGGCAAGGGCCATGGCAAGCAGCGGCGAGGCGAGCGGGGATGTACCCGGATTGCAATCGGTTGCCACCGCCATTGCAACGCGATTGCGACGCAGCAGCTCGATCGGCGGCTTCTGGGCTTCGCGCAACCTGAGGAAAGCCCCCGGGAGCAGGACGGCGACCACGCCGGCGGCCGCCATCGCCTCGATTGCGGCGTTGTCGGCGTATTCGATATGATCTGCTGACAGTGCGCCGATCGACGCAGCAAGCGCCGTTCCGCCACTGTTTGACAACTGGTCCGCATGGATTCTCGCCGGCAGTCCATAGTCAGACGCCGCGTCGAAAAATCGTCGGGCTTGTTGGGTGCTGAAAGCAATCGGCTCGACATACCCATCGACCGCGTCGGCCAGCCCTTCCGCCGCCACCGCTGGTAGAATTACGTTGATCACCTCGTCGAGGTAGGCGTCCGCACGATCCGCGTAGCGTCCCGGCAGCGCATGAAGACCCAGAAAGGTCGTCACAACCCTGATACCCGCCTCACGGCCCAGCCCGCGCGCCGCACGCAGCATGGTCATCTCACTCTCCACGTCGAGACCGTAGCCGCTCTTGATCTCCACGGTAGTCGCGCCCCCCGCGCGCAGTGCGTTTAGCCGTGGCCGCGAGACGTCCATCAGCGCAGCCTTTCCAAGGCCGCGCGTCGCGTCGACCGTCGAAGCGATCCCGCCGCCCCTGCGTGCGATCGAGGCGTAGTCTGCCCCCTGCAGCCGCATCTCGAACTCCGCAGCGCGGTCGCCTCCGAACACAAGATGGGTGTGGCAGTCGACGAGGCCGGGGGTAACCCATCGGCCACCAAGCCGATGGGTCGTGGTGCGCTCAAACGACGGCATCTCAGTCCGCGCGCCTGACCAGACGATCCGGCCGTGTTCGATCGCCACGGCCCCGTCATCGATCGCACCATATCCGTCCGGAGCGTCTGCAACCATCGTCGCCAGCCGACAATCCGTGATCAGCGTGTCGATGCGTCGAACCATCGTGAATCCCTCATCTTGCGAGCCCGCCCCGAAAGCCCTAGCAATTGTCTATACAGGTTAGAGGTGGATCGCCAGATGATCGGGGAAGACAGGTGCAGGTTGCCGGACGGCTGGTCGGGCAGTGCGCTGGGGCTGGATGGGGATTTCGCCATGAACCTGTACCCCCGGTCGACCCATGGTTCGCCGCGCAGAACGATCGTACCGGCGATGACCAATCTTCACAGCCACGCATTCCAGCGCGGCTTTGCTGGGCTGGCCGAGAGCCGTCACAGCGGGCAGGACGATTTCTGGTCGTGGCGTCGGCAAATGTATCGCTCGCTCGACCAGCTGGATCCAGACGATATGCTCGCCGTGGCGACCATGCTGTACGTCGAGCTCGTCGAGGCCGGTTACGCGAGAGTCTGTGAGTTTCACTACGTTCACAACGACCCGCGCGGCAATCCCTATGACGCGCCTGCCACGATGGCGAACGCCATCATCGAAGCCGCACGCGTCGCTGGAATCGGGCTCACGCTGCTGCCGGTGCTGTATACCTCCAGTGGATTCGGCGGGCGCCCACCTGAGGTGGGTCAACGCCGGTTCGTCATGGAAATGGACGATTATCTCGGGCTTGCGCAAGATCTCGACGCGCGAAGCGTAGCAGAGGGCTTCCAAACGGGCACAGCGCTCCACAGCCCGCGCGCCGTGCGCGCGGAAGAGATCGACACGGTCGTCGCTGCCCGCCCCTCCGGGCCGATCCACATCCATGTCGCAGAACAGATGAAGGAGGTCGAAGCATCGCTCGCATGGTCGGGACGTCGACCGGTCGAATGGCTGCTCGACCACGTGGCACTCGATGAGCGCTGGACGCTCGTTCACGCTACCCACATGACCGATGCTGAGGCCGGGGCGCTCGCCCGATCCGGTGCAACGGTGGCGCTGTGTCCAACCACCGAAGGTAATCTCGGCGACGGCTTCTTCAACGCCGCTCCCTTCTTCGAGCATGGCGGTCGGTTCGGCATCGGCTCAGATAGTAACGTGTGCACCGATCCGCGCGAGGAACTCAGACTTTTGGAGTATGGACGCCGCCTGATCGCTCGGCGGCGCGTACTGGGCGTTGACGCCAGAAGGCCGCACGCGGGAGCCTGGGCCTGGCTCGCTGCGGCCGCCGCCGGCGCCGCGGGCGCCGGGGTGCCCACTGGCTCCCTCGGCCGCGACACGCGAGCGGACTTTGCGGTACTCGAGGACGATCACCCTACGCTGGTCGAAAAAGACGGTGACGCACTTCTCGATGCGTTGGTCTTCGGTGGCGGCGGTCCCATGATCCGCTAGACGTGGATAAACGGTCGGCAGATTACAGTGTTCGGTCGGCATCCGGAACGCGCCGCAGCCGAGCAGAACTACCGCGCGACCATGGTGAAACTCAGGAACACGATCTGATGTACGAGGAAGAAACAGCATTGTCAGGCAACCGACGGACAATCCGCGCCGCGCGGGGAACCGCGCTGACGGCCAAGTGCTGGCTGACTGAAGCGCCGCTGAGAATGCTGATGAATAACCTCGATCCCGAGGTCGCGGAGCGGCCAGAAGAGCTCGTCGTTTACGGCGGCATTGGCAAGGCAGCGCGCAACTGGGAAGCGTACGATGTGATCGTCGCGACGCTGCGCCGCCTCGAGCCGGACGAGACGTTGCTGGTGCAATCCGGCAAACCGGTCGGTGTTTTCAAGACGCACGTGGACGCACCACGCGTCCTGATCGCCAACTCGAACCTGGTGCCGCGTTGGGCCAGCTGGGAGCATTTCAACGAACTCGATCGCGCCGGGCTGATGATGTACGGACAGATGACCGCCGGCTCCTGGATCTATATTGGCAGCCAAGGCATCGTCCAGGGCACCTACGAAACCTTCGTCGAGATCGGGCGTCAGCACTTCGGGGGGGATCTCGCGGGGCGCTGGATCCTGAGCGCGGGCCTGGGCGGTATGGGTGGCGCCCAGCCGCTCGCCGCAAGCATGGCTGGCGCGGCCTCGCTCACCATCGAATGCCAGCGCTCGCGGGTCGAGAAGCGCCTCGAGACCCGCTATCTGGATGTTGCGGTCGATTCACTCGACGACGCCATGACGCTGATCAACGATGCGGTCGCGCAGCGGCGAGCGGTATCGGTCGGTCTGGTCGGGAACGTCGCGGAGATTCTCCCCGAGATGCGGCGTCTCGGCGTACGCCCTGATGTGGTTACCGACCAAACCTCGGCACACGACGTGATCAACGGCTACTTACCGGCAGGCTGGTCGGTCGCGGAGTGGAAGGCGCGTCAGGTGTCGGACCCGAAAGCGGTCGAAGCCGCGGCACGCGCGTCGATCGTCACGCACGTCTCGACGATGCTTGAATGGTGGCGGGAGGGGGTGCCGGTGGTCGACTACGGCAACAACATCCGCCAAGTGGCGAAGGAAGAGGGGCTGGAAGAAGCCTTTGCGTTTCCCGGCTTTGTGCCGGCCTACATCCGGCCGCTGTTCTGCCGGGGAGTGGGGCCCTTCCGGTGGGTCGCGCTGTCTGGTGATCCCGAAGACATCTACCGCACCGACGCCGCAGTGAAAGCATTGTTCCCCACCAATGCACAGCTCCACGCGTGGCTCGATCAGGCCCGCGACCGAATCGCGTTTCAAGGCCTGCCTGCGCGCATCTGCTGGCTCGGTCTCGGCGAAAGGGACAGAGTTGGGCTGAAGTTCAACGAGATGGTCGCGAGCGGCGAGCTTAAGGCTCCCATCGTGATCGGTCGCGACCACCTCGACGCGGGCTCGGTCGCTAGCCCCAATCGGGAGACCGAGGCCATGCTCGACGGCTCCGATGCGGTTTCCGACTGGCCGCTGCTCAACGCACTGCTGGCAACGGCAAGCGGGGCGACCTGGGTCTCGCTCCATCACGGTGGCGGCGTCGGGATGGGCTTCTCGCAACACGCGGGGATGGTGGTCGTATGCGACGGGACAGAGGACGCCGCCCGGCGGATTAAACGCGTGCTCTGGAACGATCCGGCGACCGGCGTGATGCGTCACGCCGACGCCGGCTATGACGGCGCGATCGACTGCGCGGTCGAACATGACCTCGACCTGCCGTCGCGGGGGACGCGCCGATGAGGCGCGTGCTGCACCTTGGCGACAAACCGCTTGGCCTGCACGTTTTGCGAACGGTCCTCGACGGACCGATCGCGATCAGCATATCCGACGCGCGATGGGCAGCGGTCGATTCTAGCGCCAGCGTCGTGGCTGATCTGCTCGCGAATGGCGGGACCGCGTACGGGATCAATACCGGCTTCGGCCTTCTCGCCAGCACACGGATCGCGTCCAATCAACTTCAGCAACTCCAGCTCAACCTCGTGCTGAGCCACGCGGCGGGGGTGGGCGATCCGCTTCCCGGCAACATCGTGCGCTTGGTTATCCTGCTTAAGATCGTTGGCTTATCGCGAGGCGCATCGGGCGTCCGCCGATGCGTCGTCGATGCGCTTTGCGCGCTGCTCGACCATGAGCTGATGCCAGTTGTCCCTGCGAAAGGCTCGGTCGGCGCCTCGGGCGACCTCGCCCCGCTCGCCCATGTCGCCGCTACCCTTATCGGCGTCGGGCAGGCCACCCTCGCGGGCGTGACGATGCCCGCCGCTGCCGCGCTGGCGCAGGTGGGTCTGAAGCCGCTCGAGCTGGGACCGAAGGAAGGGCTCGCGCTGCTAAACGGCACACAGGTTTCCACCGCCCTGGCGCTTGCGGGCCTCTTCGCCGCCGAACGCGCCTTTGCAGGAGCGCTCGGGGCGGGTGCCTTGTCGACGGACGCGATGATGGGATCCGACGCGCCATTTGATGCGCGCATCCACGCGCTGCGCGGACTGCCGGGCCAGATTGCCGCCGCGCAGGCGCTGCGGTCGCTGTTGGCGGGCAGTCCGATCCGTGCAAGCCACCTCGAAGGCGACACTCGAGTCCAGGATCCGTATTCGCTGCGCTGCCAACCACAGGTGATGGGCGCGTGCCTCGATCTGCTCCGTAACGCCTCCGCGACCCTCGCTATTGAAGCCAACGCGGTCACCGATAATCCGCTCGTGTTCGACAATGGGGACATCCTCTCCGGCGGCAATTTTCACGCGGAGCCCGTCGCATTCGCGGCTGACCAGATCGCAATCGCGATCGCTGAAATTGGGTCGCTGTCCGAACGCCGCACCGCGCTCCTCGTCGACCCGAAAATGAGCGGTCTGCCCGCTTTCCTCGTCCAGGAAGGGGGTCTGAACTCGGGCTTCATGATCGCGCAAGTGACGGCGGCGGCGCTCGTGTCCGAGAACAAACTTCTTGCCCACCCGGCCTCGGTCGACTCGATCCCGACTTCGGCCAATCAGGAGGATCACGTCTCAATGGCGACGCATGCTGCGCGCAGGCTCCTCGACATGTCGCGCAACGTCGACGCGGTAGTCGGCATCGAGTTGCTATGTGCAGCGCAAGGCGTGGATTTCCGACGTCCGCTGCGGTCCTCTCCGCAGCTTGAGGAGCTTCACGCCGATATCCGCCGATATGCCGAGCTATGGGTTACGGATCGTTTCATCGCGCCCGATCTGGCCGCGGCGGCCGAGCACGTCAGGCGCGGTGACTTGCCGCAGGTCTGCTTGAACCTGCTGCCATCGTATACATGAACGAAAACCCCATCATGGTCCGATCGGGACTCGGACGACTGATCGTCAGCATGCCGCACGTCGGCCATCTGCTCCCGGTGGATGTACGAAGAGCGTTCAGTCCGCTCGCGCGCGACCTCGACGACGCCGACTGGCACGTTGACCGTCTGTACGACTTCCTCGAACCCATACGCGCGTCCTCGATCGCGGCGTCATGGTCGCGTTGGCTTGTCGATCTCAACCGCCCTCCGGACGATGATTCGCTCTACCCCGAACAGAACACCATCGGTCTTTGTCCTGTCACCAGCTTCTCGGGCGTCCCGCTTTACCGGAAGGGCAGAGAACCGGACGCCAACGAGATCAACCGGCGACGGGAGCTCTACTGGCAGCCCTACCACGACAGTCTGCGCGGGCTCATCAACGCGGCCGTGTATCCAGCCACGGCCAAGCGCGGGTACTCGACGCCCACTCCATCGTGAGCTCATGCCCTCGCCTCTTCGATGGCCGCCTGCCCGACATCAACATCGGCACGTACGGGGGCAAAAGCTGTTCCGCTGCCCTGCTCGACGAGGTCCGCGCACTGCTGGAGGCGCAGACCGAGTTCAGCTGGGTCGTCGATGGACGATTCCGCGGCGGATACATCACCCGCCACTACGGGCGACCCGCGCACGGGGTCGAGGCAATCCAGATCGAACTGGCGCAGCGCACGTACATGGACGAAGCCCGTCCCGAAACCTGGGATAATGCGCGTGCCGAACCCCTGCGCGCGCTATTGAAGGCGATTGTAACCGCGATCAACTGATATTTCCTTCGGATCGGCGGGCGCGCTGGATTAGCCGGTCATGCTCTGCCCAGCTTGCTCGGATGCTAGAAGCCCTGAAATCTGCATAACCCCCGGAAAAAGGCAGCAAACACCGCCGCAGGATTTCCTGGGCGGTTGTGGGAATATTTGGTTTGATTGCGGGGTCAGGATTTGACCGCTGTAGAACTCGCTTCGGCCTGACGGGGAGCCCGTGAACAGTAGCGCACTCAATTTCAGCGTTCGAAGAGGGGATTGCCAGTCCCGATGCCTGCCGTTCTATAGGTCGCGGCAGCCGAAGTTCAGTTCAGCGCAGCGAAATGCCGCTCCACCGCCGCCGCCAAGGCTTTGATATCGAAATTTTGCTGATCGTCGTGGCCCTGCTTGAAGCGATTGTCGACGACAGCGTGAAAGGCGGGGATCATCCAGCTATTATGGCGCACACCGGCCACGATCTAAGCGAGCGCGAGCCATCGTATTGCGCCGCGGAGAAACCCGGCGTGGGCGCCACGACGTCGCCTGGCCTCTTTGACGGGTCAGGCCTTGCGGGATCGCCAATCCGCAGCTGAATGTTCTCCACGCCGACGATAGGTCGCGCTTTCGCACCGGCTTCGAAGCACTGCTCGAGCTTCGTGATATAGAACTCGGCGGCAAGGTCACCTTGGTCACTGATCCGCTCACTCGGTTGACAAACACGTTTGCAATGCGGTTTCACTTGCGAAACTTGGGGGTTAGGCGAGGCTTCGTGCCGCTATGGAGCGGAGCAGGTCATGCTCTTTTCGAGACGTAATATCGCAGTCGGCGCAACGGCGGCCGCCTTCTTGCCGTCAGCCAAAATTCTTGGTCGACAGAAGTAGCCGACAAACCGCGCCCCTGTCCGACCCCAGTCGAGTTTTTGTGCTGAATCATTTCCTTTTCGGACGGGCTCCGATGCTGGCGTGCAGCGCATTCGCGATGAATGGCTTGTTGGGCGTAATCGGCCGGGCGAGATAGGATGGCCCAGAATCGGACATTGAGCGGTCTCTGTCAGGATCTACGACCGGACGCCTGTTCAGACTCAGATCCGGCGTCGGCCAATTGCTCCCATTCGAACCACCGCCATTCGTTGACAGAGCCTGTTCCGTAACTAATGTTACTGAGACGACAACGGCGGCCATGGACGTCAGCCTCATGACCAGGAGCGAGCGATGCGACGGATCAACGGCCATTTTGTCAAAGGGAGGCGTGGGATCGTACTCGATCGCGCCCTTCCGGCGCTGGACGACATCTGGCTTTCCGACCTGCGCAGTTCCGAGAACAAAGGCCAATGCTGAGCCGCGGCGATGATTATCCGGTTCATCAAACCGCAGAACCGATTGCATACGCGGGTACCGACCGCAATTTCTACGACCGCTATTTCTTCAATGGCTATCCAATGGATACGAGCGACAACCGGATGTTCGCGCTCGCGTTCGGAGTCTATCCCCAGCTGAATATCGCCGACGCCTCGTTCTGCTGGCTCGCAAATGGCAGGCAGATCAACCTTCACGCGAGCCGATGGCTCGATATGGAACGAATGGCGCTAGAGGTCGGCCCGATTAGGATCACCGTCGAAGAACCGCTCCAGCGCTTGCGCGTCGCGGTCGACGCGCCGCACGAGGGCATCAGGGCTGACATCGTTTTTTCCGGGCGGTCGTTCCCGATCGAGGAGCCGCGCTTTACCCGCCGCATCGGCCCGCGCACATTCCTCGACTACACCCGACTGACGCAGAACGGCCATTATGCTGGCTGGATCGAAATCGATGGCGAGCGGACTGACGTTCCGGGGTTTGTTGGCACCCGAGACCGGTCCTGGGGCGTCCGCCCGATCGGCACGCGCGATCCGCAGCTCCCGGCCCCCGCCGCGATGCCGCAATTCTTCTGGCTATGGAGTCCGTGCGCATTCGCGGATGGCGACCTCTTCTTCCACACCAACGACGACGAGCAGGGTACGCCGTGGAACCGGCGCGCGGTATGGGCGCCGCTTGAAACGGGCGCGGGTGAGGAGCGGCATTTTTCGACTGCGCGGGCAAGCGTCAATTGGCAGTCCGGTACGCGCAACGCATCGTCCGCCAGCGTCGCGCTCGACGAAGGAGCGCTCCGCTTCGAGCCATCCGCCACGTTCTTCATGACGGGGCTCGGCTACGGGCATCCGATCTGGGGTCACGGTGTCAACCAGGGCGAATTAAAAGTTGAGCGGGAGGAATTCGCCAGCGCCGAGGTCAACCCGACTCAACCGCAGAATTTTCATATCCAGGCGCTGTCGCGGGTGTTGTGGACCAACGCCGATGGGCGGGAGCGGATTGGGCGTGGCGTGCTCGAACAGCTTGTGCTCGGACCCTATGCGCCTGGCGGGTTCACGAGCCTTGCGGACGTCGCGTGACGATCGACGCGCAAATCGCTGCCTATCTGTCGCGCCTGTGGGGTTCGCGCGTCGCGATTGAGGCGCTCGCGCGTATCCCCGGCGGAGCGAGCCGCGAAACCTATCGGTTCGACGCCATCGTCAACGCTGGGACGCGCCATCTCATCCTGCGGCGTGATCCAATCGGCAGCCTGATCGATACCGATCGTCAGACCGAATTTCAGGCCTATCGCACCGCTTATGGCCGTCTGCCCGTCCCCGAACCCATCGCGTTCGAACCCAACGGCGCGGAGCTGGGCCGTCCCTTCTTCATCATGGAGCGCATCGATGGCGGGATCGTCACGTCCCCCTTCGCGGCTGCCCCCTTCGGGATGCATGCCGAGGTGATCGGCGAGGCCTTCTTTCACCATCTCGGTACGCTCGCCGCGATTGATCCCGTCGGCACTCCACTAGGCGGCCTCGTCTCCACCCCCGCGTCCGAGGATTGCTGGCGCGTCGCGCTCGACCAATGGGCGAAGGTAATCGACGAGGACGAGGCGCACCCGCAGCCGATTGTCCGCGCCGCGATCCGCCGACTTCGCGCGCACCCGCCGCCACCCGCACAGGCGGTGCGGATCGTCCATGGAGACTATCGGTCGGGCAACATCATGCACGACGGCGCGGGCCAGATCCTGGCGATCCTCGATTGGGAGATGGCGCACATCGGTGATCCGATCGAAGATCTGGGATGGGCGTTCGATCCGCTCTGGAATCATTTCGACGACACCCGTGTTTCCGGGATGATCCCGCGGGCGCGCGCCATCGAGATATGGAAGGCGGCGAGCGGGCTGAGGGTCGACCCGATATCCTTGCAATGGTGGTCACTCTTCAATTCGGTCAAAGGCCAGGCGATCTGGACGAGCGCGGCCAAGGAATATCGCGACAACGACTGCCTCGACCCAGTGCTCGGATTTTCGGGCTGGTATACCGCCCGGCGCCACGACGAGATTCTTGCCGACGGACTCGCGCGCTTCGCGGAGGCAGTGGCATGACCCCAACGTTGCCCGAAATCCTCCGCGGTAATTTCATGTGTCTCGCACAGCCGCAGACGGCGGATATGGCGGGCGATTTCATGGCGTCCCGCATCGGGGTGATCGCTCTGCTCAATCTCCTCGCAGCGCAGGAGGTCGAGCACGGTTTGGCGGCTGTGATGGCAGAAAATGCCGCGATCACGACGCTGCTCGAAAACGCGACAACCTATGATGTCAGTCCGCCCAATGCCCCGGGCATGATCACACCTCGCGTGCTCGATGCACACAACGCCGCGCTTCGCCGCGCGTTGAGCGCGCTCCACGAAGTGGTGGAGGCGCGCGGCGACGACGCCGAGGATCGTCGTATCCTCGCGCTCTACATCGAAATGGCGGCGGGTCGGCGGCTCGAACTACCGCCACTTGCTTAGGCGATTGATGGTGATTTTTCGGAATGACATTCACGGGCGGTATCAAATTAAGATCAACTCAGCTCCGAACTACGCCGGTGACGAATTGATATCTCTCGGTGTCGACGACCCACA
>JALYTW010000046.1 GCA_030854075.1 Pseudomonadota bacterium | reverse complement strand
AGCAGGATGATCCCACCCTTCGCTAGCGCCGCCCCGGCTTCCCATCGGGGGCCACGGCTGAGAGCATACAGGCTGAGCGCGTAGACGACCGCGTCGCCGAACATATCGACAGAATCCGCCATTAGCGCGGATGAATGCGCGACCAATCCACCGCCGAACTCGATCCCAAACATCACGAAGTTGATCGCCATGACAGCGATCAACACGCGCCGCTGATCGGCCTTGCGGCCGAGTTCGGCAATCGTATCGCCCTTCCTGGAACAGCAGTCGTCGGCCATTGCGTGCCCTTGTGGTCGTTCGTCCGACTCGACCCATGCACCCTGAAGCCGCTAGAGGGTCAAGGATGAGGATCGGCGAACTCGCGCGGGCGACCGGCACCAAGGTGGAAACCATCCGGTTTTATGAGATGGAGGGTCTCCTACCGATCCCGGCGCGGACGGGTGCCAACTATCGAGATTACGAACCGGCGCATCTCGACCGCATGTCATTCATCAAGCGCTCGCGAGATCTCGGCTTCACGCTCAGTCAGGTGCGCCAACTCCTCTATCTTGCCGACGATCCGCGTGGACCTTGCGCGGACGTGGACGCGATGACCGCCGCGCATGTCGTCGAAATCGACCGCAAGCTCGCTGACCTTCAGGCGCTGAGGGGCGAGTTGGTGCGACGCCTAGACTGCTGCGAGGGGCCGACGATTGCCGACTGCCGCATCATCGAGGCTCTTTCGCCTGGCAAAACATGTTAGGTGGTTTGGCACAACTCACACCAAAACTTTTGGACCGAAATACCGCGTATTCAGCCGTGCGAAATCGATATTGTCTGCCCATCTTTGTCCCCTGTGGGGCACCACTCCCGATCAAGAGAGAGCACCGTTGGTGTCCTTGGGGCAGGGCCGTCGTTCGCAGCGAATTCGAGCGGCTTGATCGGACCGGTGATTGTGATTGTTCCCGGCGCCACCACCACTTTGTCGATGAACCTACGCGCATAGCTCTGGCGCACACTGCTGTCTTGCGAGTGTATTTTGGTGAGGATGACTTTGCCCAGTCGATCGATCGCTCCCGGCGTGACGCACCGGTCGGCAGTCGACAGCTGGCGCTCAACCAGCAGTATTTCCTGTTCGATATCGGCGCGGCGAGTGCGCTGATTGGCGAGCCCTGGCGGCGAAGTGAGCGTCGCGCGGGCTCACAATGCCCTGCTCGATGAAATCGAACATGTTCTGGATTGCACCATCGACGCGGGTGCGTTCAGTCCGCAACGCCTTCAGATGCGCTTGGCGCTCGCGAACGGCACCCGAGCTGTCGTCCAGCAGATTGGCGAAGAGCTCTCGAAGGCGTTCGGGACGAAGCAGGCGATCAGCCATGGCGTCTATCACCATCGTCTCTAGGACGTGATCGCGCATGCTGGTGCCAGGGCCGGCGGTTTCGCCGCGGCTCAGGCGGCGCGAACAGCGATAATATCTGTAACGACCGCCCTTGCCGGTGGCGATCGTAAGGGCATGCCCGCATTGGGGCTGGCCGCATTTGGCAATGCGCGCGAGCATAGTTGGACCCGACACGAAACTCGGGGGCGTGATGTGACGCGAATTCGGCAGAATTCGCGCCTGAACTTCGAGCCATTCGTGCTCCGGGATGATCACCGGCACCACGACCTTCTGCCACTCCTCTTCCGGCCTCTGCGCACCGTAGCGTGTATCCTTGACCCCGTAGAGGTGAATGCCGCGATAGGTCGAGCGCGCGAGAATATCCCTTACGTTCGGACGTCCCACTTGCGCGCCCTGAGCGTCGCGCCCGTGGCATTGAGGTGACTGACGATCTTCTTATAACCCATTTGCCCCTGACCGATTCCAACCCTTCATCCGGTACATCTGCTTGGCGAGCATCGCTTCCGACGGCTCGATCGCGCGACGCTTCTTGGCCTTCGAACCGCGCATCTCTACAACCTCCGAGGTATAGCCAAACGGCGGAACGGCGCATTTGGCCGCATTGTGTCGATCGTGAATTTGGCCGTCTGGCGCGATTGATATTCATCGACCCGAAGGGTTCTGGAGACGACGATATCCGGTCTTGAGATGGCAAGGATCAACCTGATCCACGAGCCGGCTTCTAATGGCCGCATCACAATGATCCGGGATCTCAATCGATATAGCCACGCCAATCCCAATATGCTCGCCGACGATGAGAGGTCGATTGCAAGAGACATCGGGATCGATGAGCATGACGAGTTCATGCGCGCGCAGTTACATGCCTGGTTTGATGGTTTCGCGCGCAACCTACGCGAACCGCCGGCCGACGCTCGGTTTCCATCCGACGCGCCGCCGGGCGCCGATGACCTCGCTGCGTGATCTGGAGGAGCAGGCGCCCTTGAAGGGGAATAGCGCCTTATGAAGGAGGTTGGGAGCGGTTCGCAGATATTGTTCGGCCACCTTCCGGAGCAGACCGTCGACGCAGGCGGTGGCATCTGGAAAGTCAAACGCTGAAACGATCCGAAAACTGTCAATGCCATCGACACCGGACGTCTGTCCCGGACGCTTTGACGCTAAATTGCAGCAGTGACGTCAGTCCGCCTCAGCGTGAGCCATCTCTATCGCAATCCGCCAATTAGCTTGTGACTGCCCATATGCTTAGCTTGGACCGTCAGTTAGCTGGATGCCCCGTGAGGATTCGAACCTCAATTAACGGAGTCAGAGTCCGTAGTCTTACCTTTAGACGACGGGGCAACAGGGGTGCGCGTCTAGGCGGGGGGGGCGGGCGTGTCAACGGGCGCTGGCGGGCGGCTTGTCGCTGTGCCGGCGCTGCGCTATGGTGGCACCAAGCACCGAGCGGGCAGCTATGCTCCGCGGCGGCAGAACAGAACAGAAAGTGACACGGCGATGGGGGATATTTCCGCCCGACAGCCGTACCGGCAGGCCCCGCCTGCCCGTCCGGCGCCGATCCGGCCCCAGCGGGGTCGCTGGTCCGGTGCGCAGGCCTTTGCCGCACTAGACCTTGGCACCAACAATTGTCGGCTGCTGATCGCGCGACCCCAGGGCAGCGGGTTCGTGGTGATCGACGCCTTTTCTCGGATTGTGCGACTGGGCGAGGGGCTGGCCGCCACGGGCCACCTATCCGATGCCGCGATCGAACGCACGATCGCCGCGCTCAGGGTATGTTCGGACAAGCTCAAGCGGCGCAACGTCACCCTGGCGCGGTCGGTCGCAACCGAGGCCTGTCGACGCGCGACCAACGGCGAGGCGTTCATCGCGCGCGCGCTGGCGGAGACCGGGATCCACCTCGACATCATTACCGCGGAAGAGGAGGCGCGGCTCGCGATGCTCGGCTGCCACGCGCTGATCGAACCAGGTGACGATCCCGCGCTGGTCTTCGACATCGGCGGCGGATCGACCGAGCTTATCCTGATCGATACGTCGGGGCCGCTGCCCCGGGTGCTAGACTGGCATTCGACCCCGTGGGGGGTGGTGTCACTCACCGAATTCGCAGGCACCGGCGCGACCCGCGAAGCGCTCGCCGACACCTATGCGCGGATGCGTAGCACTGTTGCCGACAGCATGGCTTCCTTCGCCGCGCGGCTGCCGCGGAACGTGCGCCGCCCCCGGCTGCTGGGAACAAGCGGGACGGTCACCACACTCGGCAGTGTCCATCTGAAGTTGAGCAGCTACGATCGGTCGCTCGTCGATGGTCTAATCGTTCCCACCCGCGCGATGCGCCGGATCAGCGAGGATCTGTCCAAGATGACGCTTGCAGAACGCTCAACGCTGCCGTGTATCGGTAGCGAGCGCGCGGACCTGGTTGTCGGGGGCTGTGCGATCCTCGAAACGATCATGGACCTGTGGCCTGCCGAACGCCTGGGCATCGCGGATCGCGGGATACGCGAAGGTATTCTGAAACGGCTGATGGGGAGCCCCCGCCCATGAATGTCCCATCGTGAGCATTTGGCGATGAGCAGGGGTGGCTCCGGCGGGAAGACCCGCGTCCTCACCGCGCGCAAGCGCACCGCGCAATCGACCCGCTGGCTCGAACGCCAACTCAATGATCCCTATGTCAAACGAGCGCGGGCAGAAGGGTATCGCAGCCGCGCGGCCTATAAGCTGATCGAACTCGACGAGCGGTTCGGCTTTCTCAAAGGCTCTCGGCGGGTGATCGACCTCGGCCTCGCGCCGGGCGGCTGGAGCCAGGTCGTGCGGCGCCAGGTGCCCAAGGCTGCGATCGTGGGGATCGACCTACTACCGGTCGATCCGATCGAAGGAGTGTCGATCCTCGAATTGGATTTCATGAATGATGCCGCCCCTGACCGGCTGATCGAGCTGCTGGGCGGCGCGCCCGATCTTGTCCTGTCCGACATGGCGGCCAACACCGTCGGTCATCCGCAGACCGATGCGCTAAGGACGATGGCGCTGGTCGAAGCCGCACTGGCGTTTGCGATCGATGTCCTCGAGCCGGGGGGGGACTTCGTTGCGAAGGTGTTCGCCGGAGGGGCGGATGCCGAACTGGTCGCGGAGATGAAGCGCAATTTCACGACCGTGAAGCACGCCAAGCCACCCGCGAGCCGCAAGGGATCCGTCGAATGGTTCGTCGTCGCCCAGGGGTTCAAAGGACGGTCAGCAGTATAACAGCGGTGTCCGAGGGGGCACGGCACCACATTCGTGATTAGGGTCCACCTTAACGACCAGGCGGCGGGCGTCTGCCACTTGAGAGAAGTTGCGCCGCGCAACGTTCCAACCTGTAAAACGCCCTCGGCCAACCAGGGATCAGCGGCGCCAATCCCTGGCCTCAGGCTTAGCCCTCGTAATCGGCACCCAAATTCTGGTTACGCGGCGGCGCGGCGGCAGTGAGGCGAAGCGCTTCAGCCGAAGCGGCCAGCGAACCGATGTCGTCCGTCTCGTCGTCGTCGTCGATCTGCACCTTTTGCAGCCCCGCAATCACCGATTCCTCGAGATGCTTGGGCTTGACGGTCTGATCGGCGATTTCGCGCAGCGCGACGACCGGGTTCTTATCGCGGTCGCGGTCAATGGTGAGATCCGCGCCACCCGAAATCTGCCTCGCCCGCTGCGCAGCGAACAGGACCAGATCGAACCGGTTGGGAATCTTGTCGACACAATCTTCGACGGTGACGCGCGCCATGGACGCTTTCCTTCGCAAAATACCGATGAAATGAAGGGTCAGCGCCTAGTCACCCCCCGCCACCGAGTCAAGGAAAACACCTTGTCGCGGCACGGAGCGACGTCCATCACCCCGCGATGGAAGAGCCGCCCAAGCAGCCGAGTTTTACCGTCGACGACTCCCAACTGACATTGCTCGACACCGGTCCGCGCCGCCTTGCCGCGCTGCTCGGGCTGATCGACGATGCCCGCGACACGCTGCGGGTGCTCTATTATATTTTCGCCGACGACGGTGCTGGCACGCGAGTGACCGACGCGCTGCTCGCCGCGGCGGCAAGGGGCGTCAAGGTATCGCTGATCGTGGACGGGTTTGGCAGCGACGATACCGACGAAGCCTTTTTCGCCCCGTTGCGAGAGGCGGGAATCGACACGTGCCGTTTTGCTGCGCGGTTCGGGCGGCGCTATCTGATGCGCAATCATCAAAAGCTCGCGCTGGCCGATGCCGGTCTTGATGGCGCGCGGATCATCATCGGTGGATTCAATGTCGAGGATGACTATTTCGGCACGGCCGACGACCAGGCGTGGCGCGACCTGGGGTTGCTGGTCGAGGGCCCCGCGGCGACGCGGATGGCGGGTTATTTCGATGCGCTGCAGGACTGGGTGTCGCGAGACAAAGGCAAGATGCGCCATCTCAACCGCGCACTAACCGAATTCAGTGAGACCACGGGAGCGCTGCGCTGGCTGATCGGGGGACCGACGAAACGGCTGTCTCCGTGGGCGCGAACCGTGAGGGACGACATGCGCCACGCGGCCCGCATTGACTTGATCGCAGCCTATTTCACGCCATCGAGAACCATGCTGAAGCGGCTGGATAAGGCTGGTCGGCGCGCTGCCGAGGTCCGCGTCGTCACCGCTGCCAAATCCGATAGCAACGTTACCATCGCAGCGGCGCGGTTCACCTATGCCGGCTTGCTGCGCAAGGGAGTGAAGATTTTCGAATATCTGCCGACCAAGCTTCACACCAAGCTATATCTCGTCGACGATGCGGTACACATCGGGTCCGCGAATTTCGATATGCGCAGCCTGTTCATCAACCTCGAGTTGATGCTGAGGATCGACGATGAAGCATTCGCACGCCACGTTCGCGGCTATGTCGACGGCGAGATCGCAAAATCCCGATCGATCACCCGGCGATGGTATCGAGACCACACCGGCCCGATCCAGCGGGTAAAGCAATTCTTTGCTTATGTGATCATCGCGATCGTAGATCCCGGCGTGTCGCGCGGGCTCAATTTCGGGATCGACGATTAGGACGGCGGGGCTCGCAGCCCCCCGTGCGTCAGCACTTCCATGCCCAGTACAACTGCGCCGGGGGCACGTTCCACCATTCCATATCGTGATCGATCTCGGTGAAATTGGGGGTGAGGAAATCCTTCACCTTGGGGCTGAACTGATACACCAGAAACGCCCCGCCGGCGCGGAGCACGCGATGGGTCGCGTCGCCGATTGCCTTTCCGACCCCCGCAGGCAGCGTCGAAAAGGGTAGCCCCGACAACACAAAATCCGCCGCCTCATAGCCGAGATCCGCGACGATTTGTTCCACATCCGCGGCCGAGCCGTGCACCGCCACGAAGCGTGAATCGCTGATCGTGTGGTCGAGATAGCGAATGAAATCGGGGTTGGTGTCGATCGCGATCAGCGTCGCATCCGGTGCCATCCGCTCCAGGATGGGGCGGCAAAAAGTGCCGACGCCGGGGCCGTACTCGACGAAGACCTTGCACGCGGCCCAATCGACGGGCGCGAGCATTTTGCGGATCAGCTTGTCGGACGATGGGATGATCGATCCGACCATCACAGGATGCTTCAGGAAACCCTGGAAGAACATGCCCAATGGGGAAGGAACGCCCGCGGGTCTGGCTCGTGAACGCCGCGCGGTGGTGGTCGGGCTAGGCATCGGCATCCTTGTCGAATGGGGCTCGTCGAATCCGGTCCGGCACTAGGACGGTGGCCGGGGTCGAGGTTTGACGACCCCGTGGCACGAATAGCAAACGCGTTTCAAGGCTTTGGGTTGCGTCATTGCAGTGAGGCCCACGCATGCGGCGGGTTGCCACCCGCGATTAGGCGGGTAATCGGGTCGGATGCATCAGTCGCGCACCGGCCAGATCGCGGTGATCTTCGCGTCGCACCGCACCGACGTCGATTCGGCAGGCTATGCCGAGGCGAGTGCCGCGATGGCCGCGCTTGCCGCGCGACAGCCGGGGTATCGTGGCGTCGAGGCGGCCCGCGGCGACGATGGGTTCGGGATCACGATCAGCTATTGGGCGGATGACGCTGCGGCCATCGCCTGGCGAGACCATCCCGATCATGCGGCGATCCGCGAACAGGGCCGCGCAATCTGGTACGACCGGTATTCGGTTGCAGTTGCGCGCGTCGAGCGCACCTATGGATGGAGCACATCATGACCGACTCCCATGTGCCATCCACCTTGGTCTCGCCAGTTTCCGGGTCGCCAGTTTCCGGCCCGGCGTTCGACCGCAAATTCGCGCTGATGTTCCTCGTAATGCTCACGATCGCGGCGGGGAATACCGCGCTCCAATCGGTGCTGCCCGCGCTCGGGCGCTCGCTGGGTGTCGCCGATCGTGCGGTCGCGGCAGCGTTTTCGGTGTCGGCGCTGCTATGGGTCATCGCGGCTCCGTTCTGGGCGAACCGATCGGATCGCCACGGGCGGCGAACGATGATCCTGCTCGGCGTTGGCGGCTTTGCGGTCTCGCTGTCGGTTTGCGGGTTCTTCTTGCTTGCGGGGATCAACGGCTGGATCAGCGGCACCGCGGCGTTTCTCGCCTTTATCGGCGGGCGACTGATCTACGGTACTTTCGGGGCGGCCGCACCGCCAGCGGTCCAGGCGCTGGTCGCGGGCGAGACGACGCGCGAGGAACGGACCAAGGCACTCACCTTGCTGGCGAGCGCGTTCGGGCTCGGGACGATTCTCGGGCCAGCGATCGCGCCATATTTGTTCCTCGGTCATCTCGGCGACGTCGAGATCGGGCTGGCCGGCCCCGCCTTTGTCTTTGCGTTGTTCGGTGTCGGCGTCTGGATCACCGTCCGCGCGATGCTCCCCGACGATCGTAAGGGTACGCACCCCGGACACGGTGCGAGCAGTGCTTATCCCTCGATCGGCGGCGCACCCTCAGGCGCGAGCATCGCCGCCGCGACCCGATCGCACAGCGAGCCGGTCGGTTATTTCGATCCGCGCATTCGCGGCTGGATGATCGCGGGGCTGGTGATGGGCCATGCCCAGGCGATGACCAGCCAGGCGATCGGGTTCCTCGTTATCGACCGACTCCACGTCGCCCCCATTGCGGCGCTCGAACCCACCGGGATCGTGCTGATGATGGGCGCGGGTGCCTCGCTGCTTGCGCAATGGGGAATTATTCCGCTCCTTAACCTCACCCCGCGCCAGCTCGTCCTCACCGGACTCGTCTTCGCCGCGGCGGGCACCGCGCTCACCGGGATCGCCACTTCGCTGTACGGGATCGCGACCGCCTACGGCCTCGCTAGCCTGGGGTTCGGATTCACCCGCCCGGGTTTCACGGCCGGGTCGAGCCTCGCGGTCGGTGCCGATGCGCAAGGGTCGGTCGCGGGCAAGGTCACCAGCGTCAACGGCGCCAGCTTCGTGCTCGGCCCGAGCATCGGGGTCGCGCTTTACGAAGCGCAGCATTCCCTACCCTATCTAACCGCGGGTGCGGCGTGCGTCGTGATGATCGCTTTTGCGTGGGCGTCGCTCAAGGATCGCGAGGACGGCGAACTTTCCTGACGTTTCGGGCTTGCGGTTGACGCAGCGTCAGCCGCTACACGAGTCGCATGAGCACGGTATTCGACATCGCAGAGGTCGCGGCGCGCACCGGAATGACTGCGCGGGCGCTGCGCTTCTACGAGGCGCGCGGGATGATCCGCCCCCTACGGACCGCGAGCGGCCGGCGCGTCTATGGCAGCGGTGAACTCGCGCGGCTGACTGCGATCGCGGCGCTGAAGCGCGCCGGGTTCAGTCTCGCCGAGATCGCGCGGCTATTGGGGGGACGCGAAGTCGACCTCGGGCGGCTTGTCGCGGCGCAGATCGAGGCGCTCCAGTTACAGTCCGACCGCATCGCCGACGCGTACGCGATGCTGGCGGCGGTGAAGTCCCGCATCGATTCGGGTGAGCAGATCGATGTCGCGACCCTGTGCTCACTTATCCGACAAGGAGATACTGTGATGGAACACGAAAACTGGACCGGCGTCGCCGATCGCTATCTAAGCGAGCAGGCCAAGCAGGACTTCGCACGCACCCGCCAGCATATCAGCGGAGATGAGGATCAGACCGCCTACACCGCGAAGTGGAACGATCTCGTCGCGCGGATTGAGGCGGCGATGCCGATCGACCCCGCTTCCTCAGAGGCAACGTCGTTCCACGCCGAATGGCAGGCGCTGCTCATGCCCTTCACCGCGGTCGCGACCCCCGCGATGATGCAGGGCGTGAGCACTATGTACGACCATATCGATGAATGGAAAGGCGATCAGAAGCCGCCGTTTTCCGCCGCGATATGGGACTTCATCAGACAGGTCGCGCTGGTCCAGTCCACCGCAGCGTCACGCGGCTGACAAGCAAATCGGGTCCGTCGACATGACGACGGACCCGACCGACCGCCTGAAGGAATCCAGCGATCATTTCCTCGTCCGTGCTAAAGCGGCGCAGGACGAAAGCATTTTGAGCCTAGGGCATCATCACCGTATCGATGACGTGGATCATGCCGTTGGACTGACGAACATTGGCGATGGTGATCATGCCGCGATGGCCGTGGACATCCATGATCGTCCAGCCACCCTTGCGTGACTTGGAGAAGCGCAGCGTCTCGCCCTGCACCGTCTTGTACGATGCGATGCCGTGATGCGCCTTCGCCTTCGCCGCGATCTGGGCTGCGGTGACGGTCCCCGGAACGACATGATAGGTCAGGATCTTGGTCAGCGTCGCCTTGCTCGCGGGCTTGACGAGTGTCTCGACGGTACCTGCAGGCAGCTTTGCAAACGCCGCGTTGGTTGGCGCAAAGACCGTAAAGGGGCCGGGGCCGGACAGCGTGTCGACGAGCCCGGCGGCCTTCACCGCGGCGACCAGCGTCGTGTGATCCTTCGAATTGACCGCATTTTCGACGATGTTCTTGGTCGCGTACATCGCCGCACCACCGACCATCGGGTTGGTCTGGGCGTAAACGATAGCGCTGCCACCCGCGGCCAGCGCGGCGGCGGCAAGCGTCGTGGTGATGAGCTTCTTCATGATTCTCTCCATTCCATGGGACACGCCTGAGGGGGGACAGATGGTGTGTCGCGATAGATACGGAGCGGGGGGTCGGTTCGATGCAATCACCGCGTTATCGGGTCATGCCTCGTCGGTGCGTAGTTTGACCTTGTTGGGGAGCTTCTTGCCCTTGGTCCGCCGCGAGGGAAGCTGGACCGGGTTTTTCTTCTTCCATGCGGCATAGGTCATCGGCCCTTCGGGGGTCTCGACGATCGTGTCGTCGAGACTCATCGGGTCGGCTCCGGCGTGTCGCCCGCATAATCGTAGAAGCCGCGACCGGTCTTGCGCCCGAACCAGCCCGCCTCAACATACTTCACCAGCAGCGGCGCGGGACGGAACTTGGGATCCCCCGTCCCCTCGAACAGGACGCGCGTGATCCCGAGGCAGGTATCTAACCCGATAAAGTCGGCGAGCGTGAGTGGCCCCATCGGGTGATTCAATCCGAGTTGGCAGGCGAGATCGATGTCGCGGATCGTCGCGACGCCCTCGCCGAGCGCAAAGATCGCCTCGTTGATCATCGGCATGAGTACGCGGTTGACGATGAAGCCGGGCGCGTCGTTGGCGCGCACCACCTGTTTGCCGAGCGCGGCCGCATAGGTCTCGATGACGCCGACCGTCTTGTCCGATGTCGCGAGCCCGCGGATCACCTCGATCAAGCCCATCACCGGCACGGGATTGAAGAAATGAACGCCGATAAAGCGTGCCGGATCGGGCGATGCCTGGGCGAGCCGCGTGATCGGGATCGACGAGGTATTCGATGCCAGGACCGCGGTCGGGCGCATGACCGCACCGACGTCCTGGAAGATCGCACGCTTGATCTCCTCGCGCTCGGTCGCCGCCTCGATCACGAGGTCGCACGATGACATGCCGCCGACGCCTTCGATCGCGTCGATCCGTTCGAGCGTGCGGTCGCGGGTCGCAGCGTCGATCTTTTCCT
Source organism: Pseudomonadota bacterium (assembly GCA_030854075.1). Lineage (GTDB taxonomy): Bacteria > Pseudomonadota > Alphaproteobacteria > Sphingomonadales > Sphingomonadaceae > Sphingomonas. The sequence goes on along the minus strand of JALYTW010000046.1, from coordinate 4,503 downwards.
TCTCGACCACGCGCGCCAGTTGCTTGGCAATTCCCGCCTTGCCCGCCTCGGCACGCTCCTGCGACACGTCGGTCAGCAGCACGCGGAATCCGGACGCGGCCGACACCTGTGCGATCCCCGCGCCCATCTGCCCCGCCCCGATCACGCCAATCGTCTGCATATGATCTCCGTTGGAATAGTCGTTGTGCCCGGCGCTCTATCGGCTTTGCGGCGGGCGGGCTATAGATCCCCGATGCGCCTCTATCCTCTCATTGCGCTGGCGGCGCTCTCCTGTTCGCCCACGGCGCGCAGCGACGGCCCCGATGCTGCCAATGCTGCCAATGCTGCCGCCGCCATGACTGCGCGCGACGCGGTCGGCTCGCCCGCCCCAGCCGCTGCTACAGAATCCGCAGTCGCGCCACAGCTTGGCGCGCTGAAGACGTTCGGGGACTGGACGATCGGCTGCGACAACGGCCGCGCGTGCCAGGCCAACGCGCTGGTGCCCGAAACCGCCGATCGCGACGGCTATCTGCTGCTGCTGATCGAGCGCGGTAGTGCGCCCGATGCACCCGCGCGATTGATCGTGCCGATCGGCAAGTCATCCCGCGCGCAGCCCATGCTCACCATCGACGGCAAGCCCTTCGCCACGCTCTCCTCCACTGGCGATGCCGCGACGCTGATGCTGGATCGTGCGCGCGCGGCGACGCTCGCCAATGGCAAGACCGTCGCGCTCACGACACCGATCGGTCCGCCGATCGCGACCGCCTCGCTCGCGGGCCTCGCGGCATCACTGCTCTACATGGATGCGCAGCAGCAGCGCGTCGGCACGACCAGCGCGTTGCGCAAGCCCGGCACCAGCACCGCACCTGCGCCCCCGCCGCTCCCGGTCATCGTCACGCCGCCGTTTTCGACTGCCAAGCCGAAAGCGCTGAGCGTTGCCGCCGCGACCAAGTTGATCGGCAGCGACAACGCATTTTGCGATTATGCGATTGGCCCGGTCGAGCCCGAGGCGCACCGGCTCGATGCGACCCACAGCCTCGCGCTGATCGTACATCCGTGCGGGAATGGCGCTTATAATCTGTTCAGCAGCGCGTTCGTCGTCGACGAGAGCGGGCGCGCCACGCCGGCGCGGTTCGACGCGCCACCAGGAATCGAGGGTGAGGACCATGGCGATGTCATCAACGCCGACTGGGATGCCAGCGCGCGCCGCTTGACCACCTATGGCAAGGGACGCGGGATCGGTGACTGCGGAACGACGCAAGCCTTCGCATGGGACGGCGCGCGCTTTCGGCTCGTCGAGCAAGCCGCGATGGGCGAATGCCGCGGCTCGACCGACTATATCCCGGTGTGGCGCGCGCGTACCGAGACCCGTTAGGGCGCGGGACGCGCGGGCTGCGCCTCGGCGAGATGCAGCGCGAACCTGTCGTCAAGATCGGTCCACATCCCGATTGGGGTCCAGCCCCCCGACCGCAGCAGGATGCGCGCGTCGCGGGTGCCGTATTTGTGGCTGTTCTCGGTATGGATCGACTCACCCGCGGCGATCGCGAAGTCTTGCCCTGCGACCGTGAACGCCGCGTCGCGGGTCGCTTCGAGATGCATCTCGATCCGCGCACGATCATCGCTCCAGATCGCGCGATGGCGGAACGCATCGACCGGGATCGTGCCGTCAAGCTCGCGGTTGATCCGGTCGAGCAGGTTGAGGTTGAACGCTGCGGTCACCCCGGCGGCATCGTCATACGCCGCGACCAGCATTGCCGCGTCCTTGATCCGGTCCATCCCGATCAACAGCATCGCGCCCTCGCCAAGCGATTCGCGCATCGACCGGAGCAGGTCGACCGCGTGCCGCGGAGTCATGTTGCCGATCGTCGAGCCCGGAAAGAAACCGAGCTTCTTCGCCGCCGCGATCGTTCTTGGCAGCGGCAGCGGCTTCATGAAATCCGCCTCGAACGGCAGCACCAGCAAATCGGGGAACTGCTGCGACAGCGTCTTCGATGATTCGCGCAGGAAATCGCCCGAAATGTCGATCGGCACATAGGCCGACGGCGCGACCGAGCGCAGCAGGATCGGCGTCTTCACCGACGATCCCGATCCGAATTCGACGACCGCGCGGCCCGGTCCCGCAATCGCAGCCACCTCTGGGCAGGCCATCTCCAGAATCGCGCGTTCGGTGCGGGTCGGGTAATATTCGGGAAGCTCGGTGATTTGCTCGAACAATTCGGACCCGCGCCGGTCGTAGAACCAGCGCGCGGGGATCGCGCGCGGCCGCCGGGTCAGCCCCGCCATCACGTCGGCGCGAAACTGCGGATCGGCGAGCGCCTGCTCGCCGTCCTCGATTTCCGGTTTCAGCATGTCAGAGATCTTTCGCCACCCGGACGCCGGTGAATTGCCAGCGCTGGTGCGGATAGAAGAAGTTGCGATAGCTAGCGCGGGCATGCCCACGCGGGGTGGCGCAACTGCCGCCGCGGAGCACGAACTGCCCGCTCATGAACTTGCCGTTGTATTCGCCGACCGCCCCCTCGACCGGGGTGAAGCCTGGATAGGGGCGATAGGCGCTGCCGGTCCATTCCCACACGTCGCCGAAGAACGCGGGGCGATCGACCGCAGGACGCGGTTCGACGGGGCCGGCGTCGTCCATAAAATTGCCAGCGCGCGAATCGTGGCCAGCTGCAGCAGCCTCCCATTCAGGCTCGGTTGGCAGCCGCACCCCCGCCCAACTGGCATAAGCGTCCGCCTCGTAGAAGCTGACATGCGTGACCGGCGCGGCGGGATCGAGCGCGCGGCGGCCGTCGAGCCCGAAACGGGTCCACGCGCCGTCGACCTGTTCCCAATAGAGCGGCGCGTCGATCGCTTCGGCCTTTACCCACGCCCAGCCGTCGGACAGCCAATGGCGCGCATCGCGATAGCCACCATCCGCGATAAACGCGGCCCATTCGCCGTTGGTCACCGTCCGGTCGGCGATCGCATGGGGCAGGAGTAACGCCTGGTGTCGCGGCCCCTCGCAATCGAACGCAAAGTCGCCCTCGGTAAAACCGACCCCGCTGGTGCCGGCGTGGCCAATCTCGACCACGCCGCCGTCGCGTGCGATCCACCCAACCTGCCCGGGCATTTCGACCGGCACCTTGCGTGGCGCGCGCCAGAGCGCGGGTTCAAGCGGGTTTTCGGAAAACAGATGGAGGATGTCGGTCACGAGCAGTTCCTGATGCTGCTCCTCGTGATGACACCCCAGTACCACCAGGTCGCGCGCCGCATCGGGCAGCATCGGGATCGCCGCCAGCAGCGCCGCATCGACATGCGCGCGATACGCCCGCACCTCGTCCAGCGTCGGGCGCGTCACCATCCCCCGCCGGTCGCGCGCGTGGCGCTTGCCTTCCGCCTCATAATAGCTGTTGAACAGGAACGGCCAGCGCTCGTCATGGTGCTGATATCCGTCGACGTGATCGCGCAACACGAACGTCTCGAAGAACCAGGTCGTGTGCGCGAGATGCCATTTCGCAGGGCTGGCATCGATCATCGACTGGACCGTCGCATCGGCATCGCTCAGCGGCACCGCCAGCGCGAGGCTGAGCGCGCGCACCCCGGCGAAGCGATCGAGCAGCGCGGATCGATCGGCCGTGAAGCGGGCGGTTTTGGCGGGGGCGGCCTTGGGCATGTCGTCTCCTCGCGTCGTCGGCGTATCGTCTAACAGAATGCCGGTGTGACAGCGTTGCGGTGGATCAACGCGTTGCGCCGGGAACCCACAGAACGTCGCCCGCACCGGTTTTGTTCACGTGGCGCGCCGCAACGAACAGATAATCCGACAATCGGTTGAGATAGGCGAGCGCAGCAGGATTGGCGGTCTCGCCTAGCCCGACCGCGGTTCGTTCGGCGCGCCGGACAATGGCGCGCGCGAGGTGAAGCGCCGCGCCCGCCGCGCTGCCGCCGGGCAGGATGAAGCTGGCGAGCGGTGTCAGATCGGCGTTCATCGCATCGATCTCTAGCTCAAGGCGGTCGACCTGAGCGGACACGATCCTGAGCGTCATTGCGCTCGGCACGAAATCGTCGCCAGGGGTCGCCAGATCGGCACCGCAGTCGAACAGGTCGCTCTGGATTCGCATCAGTGCGGCCACGGCAATGTCGCTGCCGGATTCATCATCCAGCGCCGCGACCGCGATGCCGATCGCGCTATTCGCCTCGTCAACGTCACCGATCGCCGCCATCCGAGCATCCGCCTTCGACACGCGCGATCCGTCAACGAGCCCTGTTGTCCCAGCATCACCCGTCCGAGTGTATATCTTGTTGAGCTTGACCAGTATTTCGCTCCCCGCGCGCGCGTCAGTTGCGCCCTGCGAGCACCATGATCGCGACCACGATCGTTATCGCCAACGCCTGGAAGAACACGCGCTGCTGCATCATCCGGTTCGATTTCATCGACGCCGCGCTTGGCCCGTCGCCGTTGCGGACCGCCTCGGTTCCTTCCTGCAGGAACGATACGACGCCGCGCACGAGCGCGACCACGGTCGCGATCATCGCGGCCACGAGCAGGAT
>JALYTW010000119.1 GCA_030854075.1 Pseudomonadota bacterium | reverse complement strand
CGATACGCGCAGCTCGTCGGCGAGCGGACGCAGCTTCAGCGCACGCAGGCCGCCGCGGCGAAGCAGCGACTGCCCCGCCTCCAACCAATCGCGCGGGGTAAGGTCGGTTGCGCGGCCAGCGATGGGGACGGGGGCTGTCAGCGGGGTACCCATAACGAATGTTATGCCGCAATCGGCTGGGGGTAAAGGCCGCTGAGCCTCCCGACAGGACATCGGGTGCGATGCGTCCGGTATGGCGTCAATCCTCGCTATCTTATTAGTCGCCAGACGGCTGGCCCCGTAATGTTCTGGCGCCTCGCCGTTAGCCAAGCCTTAAGTGTTGTCGTCGATAATCACGTGTCATGAATGCTCCTGTCGATATTGCGCGCCCGCCCCGCACCAGCGTGATGCTGCGCGCGCAGCTGTTCCGGGTGGGCGATTCGGCGTCGAGTGACCATCGGGTCGTCAACGTTTCGGAAACCGGGCTTTGCATTGCGCAGGTCGCGGACCTGGCGGTCGATACGATCGTCGTGATCACGATCGGTCAGGTCGAACACGCCCCCGCAGACGTCATCTGGGTCGAGGCCGGACTAGCAGGTCTCAGCTTCCACACGCCGATTGATCTGGCCGCGGCGCGGATGCGCCGCGCGCGATCGAGCGCTGTCTCGCCACCCGCAGCGGGATGGATGGCCGAACTGAGCAGCCCTTACCGCCATAGCTAAATGATCATGGGGTTTCAGACAGGCGCTGCGTCCGCCCCTGCGCCGTAATGATGCCACGCGAAGATCGCCGCCGCGCCGCGATGCGGACGCCACGCCTCGGCGAGGTCGCGGGTGAGCTTTTCGGACGGGCGTGCGTCATGCCCCAATATCCGACCGACCTCGATCTGGACCGCGAGATCCCCCGCCGGCCAGATGTCGGCGCGGCCCTCTGCGAAGAGCAGATAGATTTCCGCCGACCAGCGCCCGATTCCCTTGACCCGGGTGAGCGCCGCGATCGCCTCCTCGTCGTCGCACGGCAGGTTGGCGAGATCGAGGCGCCCGCTCGTCACCTCGTCGGCGAGGCTTTTCGCATAGCCCGATTTCTGGCGCGAAAAGCCGCAGGCGCGTAATGCCTCGTCGCTCGCGGCGGTGATCGCGTTGGGGTCGGTCGGGTCGCCGACCGCGGCCTCGAGCTTGCGCCACACCGAATCCGCCGCCTTCACGCTGACCTGTTGCCCGACGATCGTGCGCAGCAGCGTCGCATAGCCGCGGTCGCGCAGGCGCGGCGCGGGATAGCCGACCCGCGCGAGTGCCGCGGCGAACGCGGGTTCGAGGATCGCGAGCGCGTCGATCGCGGGGTTCAGCCGCTCGGCGGTCAGCCCCATGCTTGATCGCGGCGATGAGGCGCGGCATGGGCGGCGCAACACTGGATGGAGAATGACATGCCCAAGCTTATCGTCGTGACGCGCGAAGGGGAAGAACGCGAGATCATCGGCGAGGCGGGCCTTTCGGTGATGGAAGTGATCCGCGACAACGGCATCGACGAGATCCTGGCGCTGTGCGGTGGCTGCTGCAGTTGCGCCACCTGCCACGTCCATATCGACCCGGAATTTGCGGCCAAACTGCCCAAGATGGGCGAGGACGAGAACGACCTGCTCGATTCGACCAGCGACCGCGACGAATTTTCGCGATTGTCGTGCCAGATCGAATTCGCCGATGCGCTCGACGGGCTGAAGGTGCGGATCGCCGAAGAGGATTGAGCGGCGGCGGTCGATCGCTGCGCCGCGGACGTTCACAGAGGGTCACGCTACGGCACTGCCCAACGCGGTCGGGCGAACCCGCAGGCGATCGTAGTTGCCCCGGCAAAGGTAACGAAGTTCACGCGACGTACGCGCGAAAAATGCGACGAACCGAGTGAGCCAGATCGATCGCGCGGGCTGGCGACCGGGAATGGGGAGTCGACGGTGCGAAAGAGCGTGGGGGCGGACTATGGCAACCCAGCCGCATGTAGGACAGAGATCGATTACGTGATGTTCAGCCGGACTGTGGGCAACGTCGAGTTTCAGTGGTCACGTATTGACGTCGCACGATCCTGAAAGCTGCCGGATATGACACGCGATTTCGACACCTGCGGACGCGTGGAAAACCGGGCTTCGAACATCATGGTCAAAACCGACCGGTTGTGACACCGATCTTGTGGCGAAAAGTGATGGGATGACTAGCGGCTTCAAGGAAAAGATATCGCAGAGAGTCTCCTTCGATGGCCATGCAACTCACCCCATTCTGCCATAGCATCAAGTATTGGCCCGAGTCCCCAAGCGCACTCTGAGAGCTTGTAATCGACGTGGGGCGGATTTGTGTTGTGATCACGCCGATCCACAAGCCCGTCCCTTTCCAGCGCGCGCAGCTGCATCGTCAAACTTCGTTGAGTGATGCCCGGTATCAGTCTGCGAAGCTCATTGAAGCGAACAGGGCCGGTTTTCAATTTCAGCAGGATCGTTGGCTTCCATTTGCCCGCGATAAGGCCCGCTGTGGCGGCGACCGGGCACCACGGTTCCTGCGCCATCCTCTCACTCCTTCCACCGTCGCCGACGGTATAGAATTGTTGCCTTCTATGTCGTTCGACCAAAGATACCTAGGTGGGAACCCGACAGCCAAAAGAGCGGAATACAGCGATGAAAAATGGCATACTGGCCTTAGCAGGAGCAACCGGCGCGTTCGGTGCCTTGATCGTCGCGGGCTTTTTACTGGCGTTTTCTACCTTGGTCATGCGTAGCCTCGATCGCATTCCGGCAGGTAGCGCAATCGAAGCGATGCAGGCCATCAACGTCATTGCGGTCCGCTCCCTGTTGATGCCGGCCATGTTCGGCGCCGCGCTGCTGGCGCTTCTGCTCGGCGTCGCCGCCATGTTCGGCGGGCCAACGCCATGGCGTTGGCAGTTCATCGGAGGCGCAGTCGTCTATCTTATCGGCACGATCGGAGTGACGATGATCTGCAACGTTCCCGCCAATGACAGTCTTGCAACCGTCACCGCCAATACGCCAGATCCTTCTACAGTCTGGGCCGCCTACTCGCCAGGCTGGACGTTGTGGAATCACGTCCGCACCATCGCCGCTGCGGTCGCTGGCGTGGCGTTCGTCTGGGGCGCTGTGATCGCGTGGTTTGGGAACGAGGGTGTGAATTCATGAACTCTGCGATCAACCGCGCTGGCAAGAACGATTGCGACGACTTGGCGCTGATCGGCGCAGCGACCTTCTTGGAGACCTTTGCCGGTGTTCTGAGTGGAAAGGCAATCGTGGCGCATTGTCAGCGCGAACACAGCCCTGAAGCCTACGGTCGCCAGTTCGACAAAGGTGCGTGCGCCTGGCTCGCGCTGTTGCAACCTGGCGACGCACCGGTCGGCTTCGCACTTATGGCTCCGGCTAACCTGCCGGGCATGCGCGATGGCGATGTCGAACTAAAGCGGATTTATGTGCTCTCGCGCTTCCACGGCACTGGGCTTGGTGCCGCGCTGATGGACCGCGCGGTTTCTGCGGCGGTCGAAAGTGGGAAAAAGCGTCTGCTGCTGGGCGTTTATGCTGAAAACCATCGGGCAATCGCATTCTACCACAAAAAAGGTTTCGAACAGATCGCAACGCGCCAATTCGATGTGGGCGGGATCCCCTACGACGATGTGGTCCTCGCCCGAGATTTGTAATTCTATCGCTTGCGCTATCTGGTGTCACAACCGAACGGTTGTGACACCCGCGAACGGCGGCTTTCGACCGCCCTGGTCCCGTACGCTGCCTGGGCGCGTTCACAATCGTCCTGTCGCTACCCCCGCACAGTCACCGCGTACAGCGCGACCGCGGCGGCGTTCGAGACGTTGAGGCTTTCCACCTTCGCGCTGATCGGCAGTTTCGCCAGCTCGTCGCAGTGCGCCTGGGTGTTGTGGCGCATGCCTTCACCCTCCGCGCCGAGGATGATCGCGATGCGCTGGTCGGGGCCGAGCCCGGCGATCGTCGCGGCCAGCGTCTGGTCGGCATGCCCGGTCAGCCCGATCCGCCAGTAATCGGCTTCGCGGATTTCATCGAGCGCGCGCGCCAGGTTGACGACGCGGACCCAGGGGACGGTTTCGAGCGCGCCCGATGCCGATCGCGCGACGGTGCCCGATTCGGCGGGTGAGTGCCGGTCCTGGGTGACGATGCCGAGCGCGTCGAACGCCGCCGCCGAGCGCAGGATCGCGCCGACATTGTGCGGGTCGGTCACCTGGTCGAGGATCACGAGCGGGCGGTTGCCGTCGCGGCCCTGTTCGATCAGATCGCCCAGCCACATGTCCTCGAGCGGCTCGACCTCCGCAACCAGCCCCTGGTGCGGCGCATCGCCAGGCACCAGCCGCCCGAGATCGGCGACGTCGGCGAAGGTCACCGGCAGGTCCGTCGGCAGATCGAGCCCCGCGAGCGCCTCGCGCGTTCCCCATAATTTCCGGACGGTGCGTTCGGGGTTGGCGAGCGCGGCGGTGACCGCGTGGCGGCCCCAGAAGCGGGGGCGACCGGCGGTGCCGGTCGAGGGGCGGTGTCCGCGGCGGGCCATCAATTATCCGTGTTGTTATAGGCGAAGGGATCGGTGACGACCGGCTTGGTCGGCAACGGCGGGCGCGGCAGCGGCTGGTCCGCATTGGAGGCGCCGAGTAATACCGAGGCGAGGACGATCGACCCTTGCCGCATGTCGTCGGCCTTCAGATGATCGAATGTGTCGATCCCACTGTGATGGACCCGGCTGGCGTGATCGAGCGGGTCCTGGATGAACTGGAACCCAGGCATCCCGACCGACTGCATGAAGACGTGGTCGGTCCCTCCGGTCGGGCGCACCGCGACGGTCGACGCCGCCATCGAGGAAAAGGGGCTGAGCCAGTCGCGGGCGATCGGCACGACCGCGGACGAATTGGTCAGCCGCGCGCCGATCACGTCGGACAAATGCTCCGCAGTCACCATCGCCTGGCTGTGATTGGTGCCTTCGTCGATGATCCGGTTGACCGCGAACCGGTCCTGCGCGGCGACCGGCGCGGCGCACAGCGCGATCGTGGTCGTGGTGAGCAACAGGTGACGCATGATCCCTCCCGTGATGCGAAGTCCGGCTGCTATGCGGCTCGCGGGGGTGGCGCAAGCATGGTGTCGCCGATTGTGCCGTCAGGTTGACAGCATCGCCCCGCTTCGCGATCAAGCCGCCTCGCTTCCAAAAGCTGATCTTGTCGCGCTCCATCCGCGCCCCGATCCAGCTCTCGCGTAGCCGAGCTAGCTCGGACGCCGAATCCGCTGGCGATGCCATCGCCGATACCGGTGGCTTCGCCGCTGGGCTTGTGGGCGGGCCGTGCCCTCCTGCAACTTGCGCTGCCAACGACGCAGCATCGTCGGCATATTCCCTACTCGCTCGCCACTTCGGTCTTCATGCGACCGTTGGTCCCCTACAGCGCAACCGCCTCGTGCTCGAACTCGTCCTTCAACCGACGTGTTGTCGTACTCGCCGTCATACGCCCCCTGGCTCCGCAGAGCATATCATTGGGTGTCCGCCAAACCGAGGGAAGATCAAGTTCGAGATCCGCAACATGACTGGCACAAGTACCAGGAATTCCAGCAAAACGGCGACAACCGCGTCCATCACAACCGCTATGAGGTCGGAACGACTGCGTCGCTTGGAGCCGCCGTCGATTTCAGACGAATGACGTTGTGACGGGAGCGGCGGTCATCGCCAGGGCCGCTCCCGATGCCACTTGGTAATAACGTACTTGACCCCGCTTCTCACCTTCATGCCGTGGTGGATCGTCGCCGGATTCAAAGACTGGTCGAGGCGGCGGTTGTTCCAGGCGATGAGCTTGCCGGTCTCGGGTTGGACGATCCGGTCGATCGCCTTGAACCGCGTGGCTCCGCCTGCATCCGGCTGGTTGAGGTAGACCATCACCGTCCACGTCCGGTTGCCCGCAACACTGCAATAGCGCTCGTAATCGGGGCTGCCCGGCTCGAAATAGTCGGTGTGCGGCTTAAACTCCTGGCCGACCGCATAGCGCTGGCCCTGAAGCGGTTCCCCGAATTCGGGGGAAAGACCGGTGAAGACGGCCAAGGCGCGTTCGACCGCGATCACCGCGGCATCGTCGGGGTCGAGATCGCCGGTTTCGCTTGTCCGGTAGGCGGCATCGCCGTTGCTGTCCGCAATGGTCGAGGGGCGGCGTACGGCGTCAATCCGGTCGATGATCGTGGCGCAGAGGTCGGGAGCGAGGAAGCCGCGTTTGAGGAACAGCGTCAGTTTCGCGCTGGGGACCTTCTGCACGCCAGGCTTGGCCATGATATGATCGATGATCGGCGCGGCATCGAGGCCGCTGCCAAGAGTGCGGATGTCGGTATTGTTCGTATACATGGCGGATCGTGTATCGCGGCGGAGGCGACCGGCGCTAGCCCGTAGGTGGTTGGTGGCCAACGCATGCGAGCGATTGACGCAGGATTGTAACATGCCATGCGTAGGCGCAAGCACGCGGGACTGGGAATCGCCATGCAGTTGAAATTCGACGCACGTGCGCGCCGCATCTTGCGGCGACTGCCCGTCGTCAACGTATATAGCCTGACCGAACTGGTGCTGATCGCGGCATTGGCTGCGCAGACCGCACGCCTGCTGTGGACAATCGTCACCCCGATCGGTCCGCTGGGGGAATGGCGCCCGCCGGTGCTGCTGGTGCCAGGCAATCCGGGCGAGATACTGGCGGGGTTCGACCCCTTTTTTCGCTTGGACAGCAACCGTCCGCAGACCGCAACCTCGACGTTGCCGATCGCGCTATTCGGGATTCGCGTCGAAAGCGGCGCTTTGCGCGGATCGGCGATCGTGGCGGGGCCGGATGCGGTCCAGAAGAGCGTCGCGGTAGGGGAGGAAATTCAACCCGGTGTGGTCCTGAAGGCGGTAGCGTTCGATCATATCACGATCGCGCGGGGGGGCGTGGACGAGGATTTGTTCATGGCGACTGCCAGTGGCACCCCGGCGTCGCCTGAAGCCATGGCGGCCGCGGGGGGCGCGGCTCCCGTCGGCGTTTCACCGGCGAATGGCGGGTCGATCCAGATCGGCCAATTGAAGAGCGAAATAGGTTTCATTCCGCGAATCGACGCGGGTCGGATCAGCGGGCTCGTCGTCCGGCCCCAGGGGTCGGGTGCCGCCTTCCGCGCGGCGGGACTCAAAGAGGGCGACGTCGTCACGTCGATCGGCGGGCGCCCGGTGACGGGCCTAGGAGATCTCGACCGCATTGCATCCGATTTTGCGCAAGGCGGCAACATTCCTGTTACCGTCGAGCGGGGTAGTCAGACGCTGCCGCTCGCCATCACCATCGCACCACCGAAATGAGCGCCATGTCCAAGTCTTTAATCGCCCGTGCCCTAGTTCCCGGGCTGGCGTTCGCGCTCATCGCGCAACTCCCGGTCGCGGTCCTCGCGCAGACGACGCTGAATGTCCGCGACGCGGACATCCGCGCTTTCATCGCGGATGCTGCCAAGGTCACGGGGCGTACGTTCATCATCGATAATCGGGTCCAGGGAAAGGTGACTGTCGTCACCGACCATCCACTCAGCCGGTCGGAATATTTCGAGATATTTCTTTCGACGCTACGCGCCAACGGGCTCGTCGCGGTACCGACCGGAAACGGCGCGCTGCGGGTCCAGCCGATCGATAGTGCGGTGTCGCAGCCGAGCCGGGTCGGCATCGCGGGCGCGAATCGCAACAGCTATGTGACCGAGATCGTCCGGCTGCGAGCAATCGACGCGCAGAGTGCGCTCGATACGGTGCGCCCACTGGTCAGCGCGCAGGGGTCGGTAACTGCGAACCGGGCGGGGAACAGCCTCGTGCTCGTCGATTTCGCCGACAACATCCGCCGCATCCGGCAGGTGCTGGCGCGAATCGACAATGACAGCGCAGCGACGCGGGTCGTCACGCTGAAAAACGCTAACGCGCGCGAAATTGCCGCGGCGCTGTCGGGTCTGGGCGCGAACAGCGCGGCGGCGGGGGGCGCGCAGGGGGCCGCAACGAGCGGTCAGGGGGCCAGCGTTGTCGCGGTCGAGAGTTCAAATTCGATCGTGATCCGCGGCGATGCGCCCAGCGTCGCACGGCTGGCGCAGGTCGCGCTCGATCTCGATCAAAAGGCGCGCAACGGCACCGAGATCAAGGTGGTCTTCTTGGAGAATGCCGATGCGGAACAGCTGCTGCCGGTACTCCAACAGCTGGTCGGGCAAACTCCCGATATGCCGCAGCAGACCCAGTTATCGCGATCAAGCTTCGGTGCTAACGCCAATAGTACGAGCACGAATCCCGCGCCGGTCGTTCAACAGCAACAGACTCCCGCCTCGAACGGAAGTGGGACGGGGCAGGCTGCGATCACGACGCAGGGGGGGCGCACCGCCGCAGTCGTTACCCGCTTTTTGGGCGCCAACGCGATCGTGATTGCCGCCCCCGCCGACATCCAGCGCCAACTGACGACGGTGATCGAGCAACTCGATACGCGCCGCGAACAGGTGCTGGTCGAGGCAATCGTTGCCGAAGTATCGGACGCGACCGTTACGCGATTGGGCGCGCAGTTCCTGCTCGCCAATCCGAGCGGAGGCGCGTTTGCGGCATCGACCTTTGCCAATTCGGCGCCGAACATTCTCCAGATCGCCGGAGCGATTGGAGCGCGATCGGTCGGTGGTACGACCACCACCGTGGTTGCGCCGGATGGTACCCGAACCACGACCAACACGAATAACGCAGCTGCCGATCAACTCACCCAGTCGGCGATCACGTCGATCATCGGTTCGGCGGGTGGATTTGGCGGCTTCGGCGCAAAGATCGGCAGCACGATTTTCGGGGCCATCATCAATGCGGTTAAGAGCGATACGACGTCCAACTTGCTTCAGGTGCCGCACCTCGTCACGCTCGACAATCAGGAAGCGCACAGTCTGGTAGGGCAGGAAATCCCGATCACGACCGGTCAGGCACTTTCGTCAAATTTCGACAACGCGTTTCGCACCACCCAGCGCCAGAATGTCGGGATCGAACTGACCGTGCGTCCGCAGGTGAATTCGAGCGGAACCGTGAAGTTGAACCTGCGCCTTGAAGTCAGTTCGATTGCGGGTCCGGTGTCAAAGGACAATAGTGACCTGATCCTCAACAAGCGCGAGGTCGAGACAACGCGGACCGTCGACGACGGGCAGATCGCGGTGATCAGTGGCTTGCTGAGCGATGACGAGCGGCGCACGATCGAGAAAATCCCGCTGCTCGGCGATATCCCGGTCATCGGCAATCTGTTCAGATCCAAGGCGAAGCAGCGCACCAAGACCAATCTGATGATCTTTATCCGCCCGACAATCCTGCGGAGCGCTGAAGACAGCGCGAAGCTAACCGAGCAACGCTATGGCTATCTCCGCCTTCAGCAGGGGCTGCAATCGCCCAACGAGGAACCGTCGATCGACCAGTTGGTGCGCGATTACATGGGTGTTGCGGCACCGATCCCCTCGGCTCCCGTCCCCGGTAATATCGAGGATCCGCGGATCGGGGTGCCGATCCAGCGCAATACGACGACGGTAATCCGTCCGGAGAACCGCCGGTGATCATCCGCCGCGGCAATCAGGGGGAAACCGGCGGTGAGATCGTTATCGACGACGTGATCGATCTCGCCAGCGGGGACATAGTCGGCGAACATGTCGTCGGGCTGGTACCCGAAATTGCAGCGGTGATCGAAGTGCCAATGGCGGCGGTGTCGATCCCCTATGCCTTTGCGCGGCGGTTCGGCGTCGTGGTCGAGCATTCGGAGGCGGACAGCCACCTGACCGTTGCGATGCGCGAGGGAGCTGAGCCCAAAGTGCTGATCGAACTCAGGCGCTATTTGGGGCGGCCATTCGATGTCAGCTTCGTCGAACCAGTCGCGTTCGATCGTCTACTCAGCGACAATTACGCGATGGACGGGCAGGCCAACGCCCTTGCGGCGGTCGGGATGGGCGACGAACTCGATAGTCTAGCGGGCGACCTGCCGACCGCAGAGGATCTGCTCGACACCGCCGACGACGCGCCCGCGATCCGGCTGATCAACGGGATCATTGCCGATGCCGCGCGCAACGGCGTGTCGGATATTCACATCGAGCCGTATGAGAGCGGACTCGTCGTCCGAATGCGGATCGACGGCGTACTGCGTGAGACGTTGCGGATGCCGCCCCATGTCGCGCCCGTGGTCGTCAGCCGGATAAAAGTGATGGCCCGGCTCGATATCGCTGAGCGCCGTGTGCCGCAGGATGGACGGATGGGGCTGACGCTCGGCGGCAAGCTGCTCGACGTGCGCGTCTCGACGTTGCCGTCCCGGGCGGGCGAGCGGGTGGTGCTGCGCATTCTCGACAAGGAGAATGCGGGGATCGATTTGCCCGCGCTAGGGCTCGACCCTGCGATGTTTGATCTCCTAACCGGCGCGCTGACCGAGCCCAATGGGATCATCCTCGTCACGGGACCGACGGGATCGGGCAAGACGACGACTCTCTACGCGGCGCTGCGGCTCTTGAATGACGGCAGTCGCAATATCCTGACCGTTGAAGACCCCGTAGAATATGCGGTCGACGGCGTTGGGCAGACCCAAGTCAATCCGAAGGTCGGACTGACTTTTGCCGCGGGACTGCGTGCGATTTTGCGGCAAGATCCGGATGTCGTCATGGTCGGCGAAATTCGCGACCGCGAAACCGCGGAGATCGCGGTGCAGGCGTCGCTGACCGGGCATCTGGTGCTGTCGACGGTCCACACCAACGATGCAATCGGTGCAATCACGCGGATGCGCGACATGAAGGTGGAGTCGTTCCTACTCGCCTCGACGCTGCGTGCCGTCATCGCGCAGCGGCTGGTCCGCCGGTTGTGCGAAGCGTGTCGCAAGCCCTTGCCCGCACCGACTAGCGTCGCGACGATGATGGGCATCGACGAGGGCGAGACGGTCTTCGAGCCGATCGGATGCGAGCAGTGCGGTCATAGCGGCTACAAAGGGCGGATCGGGGTATTCGAGGCGATCCGGGTCGACGAGACGATCCG
>JALYTW010000006.1 GCA_030854075.1 Pseudomonadota bacterium | reverse complement strand
CGAATTGCGCGCGATCGACGGCGTAACGCCCGATATCTATGCGACGCTGCGCTCCTACGTCTGCACCAAGCCCAAGGCGGAATTGTCGCGGATCAACGTCAACACCCTCCAGCCTGAACAGGCAGCTTTAGTCGCGATGCTTTATCCCGATACGATGAGCGTTGCGCAGGCGCAGACGATGCTCGTGCGGCGACCCCCTGACGGGTATCCCAGCGCAGCGAGTTTTCTCAATGGAGCGAGCGGGATGGTGCCGGACACCGGCGGCGATGGGCAGCTCGCGGTTACGTCGGGCTGGTTCGCGCTGACCATCGACGTTAATCTGGACGGGACGCAACTGAAGGAACATGCGCTGGTCGATGCGACGCGGCTTCCCGCTCGGCTCGTATCGCGACAATGGGGTGAGCAGACGTGACGTTGTTGCTCTTCCTCCCTTCCGGCAGGCAGCCCTATCGCTGGATGACGCTCGCCGACGGCGCTGTCACCGGCGAGGGAGAGGGGGTGCCCGCGACCGACGTCGACGTGTCGGTCATCGCGGTAGCGCCCGCCGACGCGGTGACGCTCCATTGGGCCGAACTGCCCGATCGATCGACCGCGCAGGCGATCGCGGCGGCGCGGCTGGTGGTGGCGGAGGCGAGCGCGACGCCGCTCGGCGAGCTCCATGTCGCGGTCGGTGACGAGGGCGCGGCGAATCGCCCGATCGGGGTCGTCGCCGCGGGATCGATGCGCGAATGGCTTGCGAGCCTCGCGGCGGCGGGAATTGATCCGGTCGCGATGATCCCAGCACCGATGCTGCTACCGCGCCCCGACGACGGCTATATCCGCGCGCGCCCTGGTGGCGAAGGCGTGGTTCGCGGCCCCGCGATGGGGTTTGCCGACGAGGCGCGACTCACCGAACTCGTCACCGGCGGGGTCGAGCCGACCGAACTCGATCGTGACGCGCTGACTGCTGCGCTGATCGCGGATACGGCGACTCCGTCGCTCGATCTGCGCCAGGGGATGTTCGCGCGACGGCGGCGGATGACGCTCGATTGGGCGTTGATCCAGCGGCTAGCGATGCTGACCGCGGCGATCCTGCTGGTGACGCTGGCGATTGATATGGTTCGCATCGCCCAATATAATTTCGGCGCGGACGCGGTCGCCGCGCGGGCGAACGCGTTGGGGGCAACTGGGCTGCGCCGCGGCGAGACCGTGTCGGATGTCGATCGCCAGCTCGCCGAGCGTCTGTCCGACATGCGCGGGCCGGGCGCGGGCTTCACGACCACCGCAGCGGCGGTGTATGCGGTGGTGCGGACCATGCCGGGGGTCGAGCTGACGGGAATCGACTTTTCGCCCAACGGGTCGCTGCGCCTGTCGATCACCGCGGCGCGCGAATCGCTGCCGACCGACTTCAAGCGCGCGCTGGAGGCTGCCGGATTCGACGTCACCGCGAGCGTCTTCAGCGCCGCGAACGGGCGCGTGTCGGGAGAAATGACGGTGACGCGATCATGAGCGGCCTGCGTATCTGGTTCATGGCGCGGTCGCTGCGCGAGCGGCGATTGCTGTTGGCGATGGCCGCGCTCCTCGTCGTCACGATCCTGTGGGCGGGAGTCATCTTGCCCGTTCGCGACGGTCTCGAGACGTCGCAAGCGAGGTACGACGATGCGGTTGTGCGGCTGGCGACGACGCGCGGCGAGGTCGACTCGATCAAGGCCAACGGGCGGCGGCCCGCGTTGACCGCGAGCCTTGCCGATACCGTCCGCGCCGCCGCCGATCAGGCCGGGTTCGCGGTCGCGACGCTCGACGAACAAGGCGCCGGGCGGGTGCATCTGACAATCCAGTCGGCGCGGCCCGGCGCGCTGTCGGGATGGCTCGCAGGGCTCGAGGTGCGCGGCATTCTGGTCGACGCGGCGACGCTGCGCGACAACGGTGATCGAAGCGTCGGCGCGGACCTGGTGCTGAAGGCACGCGCGACGTGACGCGGCTACGTCTTCGCACTCGCCCCGCGGTGTTGTTTGCGGGACTGCTCGCGATCGGGCTCGTCGGCTTCCTGCCAATGCGGCTCGCGCTGGGCTGGGCTGGGCTGGGCGAGGAGGGATTCACCGCGCGGCGCGTGAGCGGCAGCATCTGGGACGGGGCGATCCAGGACGCGAGGTTCGGCGAAGTCGCGCTCGGTTCGTTGAAGGCGAGCATATCGCCGCTTTCCCTTTTGATCGGGC
>JALYTW010000002.1 GCA_030854075.1 Pseudomonadota bacterium | reverse complement strand
CCTGCGGAAACGCCATCACGGGCCGCGCCGGGTTGGCGGCGAGTTGCGCGAGAAACGCCTCCTTCTGCGGCAACCGATCGAGCAATTGCCACAGGCCAAGCGCGATCATCGCCGCCACCGCGATTCCGACGACGATGGTCGAGACGATCGGAATCCGCGTCAGGGGCGTAATCCGCTTCACGGTTCGCCGCGCGGGTCGATCCGCTCCTCGCGCGCCGCGCCTTCGCGCGCATCATGGCGGAATTCCGCCGCCATCAGCGCGCCCTTGGCGAGGCGAAGCGCGCCGACCACCCCGATCGCGGTGAACGGAATCCAGATCAGCATGTGAACCCACAGCGGGGGATGAAAGGTCAGTTCGACCGTGACCGCGAGCGCCACGACGATCGCACCCAGAATCAGCGTGAGGAATGCGGCGGGGCCGTCGCCGACGTTGAACGCCGCGAAATCCAGTCCGCACGCGCTGCAGTTCGGTGCGAAGCTGAGGATTCCGTCGAACAGCGTCGCGGCACCACATCGCGGGCAGAGCCCCTGCAGCCCCGCGTTGACGATCGATGGCGCGCCACCGGGCACTATCGGCGCAATGCCCGGGTCGGGGGCGGGATCAGCCACAACGGGTCTCCCGCCCTTGGTGCGTCAACCTGCGTGGACGGGCGCGCCCCAGCCCCCCCAGACATAGATGCTGACGAACAGGAACAGCCACACGACATCGACGAAATGCCAATACCAGGCCGCTGCCTCGAATCCGAAATGCTGGCGCGGGGTAAAATCGCCCTTGTAGGCGCGGATCAGGCAGACGGTCAGGAAGATCGTGCCGATCAGGACGTGGAAACCGTGGAAGCCCGTCGCCATGAAGAACGACGCGCCATAGTTGATCCCCTTGAAGTGGAACGGCGCATCCGAATATTCATACGCCTGGATCGAACTGAACAGCACGCCGAGCAGGATCGTGCACCACAGGCCCTTCAGGACGCTGTCGCGATTGCCGACCCCGATCAGCCCCCACAGCCCGGTCTTCTCGCCGCCGCGCTGACCGTGGATCAGCGCGTGATGCGCCCAGGTTACCGTGGTGCCGCTCAGCAACAAGATGATGGTGTTGAGCAGCGGAAACTTGAAGGGATCGATCACCTCGAGCCCCTTGGGCGGCCATTGCGCAACGATTGCGGCGGCACCATCGGCGGCGCGCACGACCTCACCGTCGACGACGCTCATCGCGGTCGGGAACAGCGAGAAATCGAAGAATGCCCAGAACCAGCCGACGAAGAACATGACCTCCGACGCGATGAACAGGATCATCCCATAGCGGAAATGGAGTTGCACCACCGGCGTATGATCGCCGTGCTTGCCTTCCTTGATGACGTTCGACCACCAGGAATACATCACGGTCAGTACCGCGACGAGGCCCATCAGGAAGATCCAGCCGCCGCCATTGGGCTTGTCGACATGGCCGCCATGCATCCACATGATGCCCCCTACCGCCATCGCGAGCGCGGAAAACGCGCCGATGATCGGCCAGATGTCGGGCGGAAGGATGTGATAATCGTGGTTCTTGGCGCCGGCCATGGCGGATATCCCCGTAAATGCTGCGTCGGTCGCTTTAGCGCGATTTTGGCTTGCGTAAACCTATCCGGTGACGGTCGGTTTCCCCGCCTCTAGCATGATCGCCTTCTGCTGCGCGGTTGCCGGCGGGGCCTTGTCGCTAGGATAGAAGGTATAGCTCAGCGTGATCGTGTCGACATCCTTGGCGTCCTCATCCTGGAGGATCGCGGGATCGACGTAGAAAATCACCGGCATCCGCACGGTCTCACCCGGCTTGAGCGTCTGCTGGGTGAAGCAGAAACACTGGATTTTCTTGAAATACGCTCCCACCACCGCGGGCTGGACGTTGAACGTCGCGGTGCCGGTGATCGGCTGGTTCGAATTGTTGGTCGCCTTGAAGAATGCCATGTCGCGCGCGCCGACCGCGACGGTGTCGGACCGCGCTTCGGGCACGAACGTCCACGCCAGCTTGGGCGAGACGTTGGTATCGAAATCGATCCGCATCTGCCGGTCGACCGCCCCCGGCGCGCTGATCCCGCGCGAGGTCGTGCCGTTGAGACCCGTCGCCTGGCAGAACAGCCGATACAGCGGCACGCTCGCCCACGCGAGCCCGGTCATGAAGCACACGCCCAGAACGGCGAACAGCGCGGTGCGAACGGTGCGGGTCATACGATCCTCATGTCATTGCCGATTCTCATGTCATCGCCAGCCGGATCCGCGACAGCGTGATCGCGAAGATCAGCACGACCAGCGCGCCAAGCAGGACCGCCATCACCACCGCTCGCGCCTGCCGCCGACGGCGGAACAGCTCGTCTTCTTCGGGGGTCATGCCAGCACCCACCGATCGACGACCAGCGCGCCGAACATCCCGAACAGGTAGAGAATCGAGAATTTGAACAAGAGCTTCTCCGGCTTCATCATGTCGTCGGGCTGCTGATGGCGAGTCGCGACGACGACCGCCATCCATGCGAACGCCGCGGTCATCGCGATCGACACCGCGCCGTACAGCCACCCCGCCAGCCCCAGCGGCCAAGGCGCGACCGCGACGACCGCCATCGGGATCGTATAAAGTCCGATCTGCCGCCGCGTGACCCGCTCGCCCGCAACGACGGGCAGCATCGGCACCCCCGCATTCGCGTAATCGGTCTTCACGAACAGCGCGAGCGCCCAGAAATGCGGTGGGGTCCACAGGAACACCAGAAGGAACAGCAGCAGCGGCAGCAGCGCGACATCCCCGGTCGCCGCGGCCCAGCCGATCAGCGGCGGAAACGCACCAGCCGCACCCCCGATGACGATGTTCTGCGGGGTACGCCGCTTCAACCACACGGTGTAGATCAGGACATAGAACAGGATCGACACCGCCAGGATCACCGCGGCGAGGATGTTCACCGCGAGCCCCATCAGCAGCACCGAAAACACGCCGAGCCCAACCCCGAAATGCAGCGCCGATTGCCGGTCCATCCGTCCATCGGGCAGCGGGCGCTTCGCGGTACGACGCATCAGCGCATCGATGTCGGCTTCATACCATTGGTTGAGCGCACCCGCCGCCCCCGCCCCGAGCGCGATGCACAGGATCGCGGTGAAGCCGATCACCGGATCGATCCCGCGCCCGTTCACCGCGGGGGCGGCGAGCATCCCGCATAGCCCAGTATAAACCACCAGCGTCATTACCCGGGGCTTGGTCAGTGCCAGGAAATCGCGCCAGTCGGCGGGGGGGAGCAGGGGGACGGCGACGGTCATTGAGTGCGTGCTATAGGCCGCTTGCGGCTCGGGTAAAAGGGCGCGTTGCCGACGGCATCACCGCTCGGCGCGGATGTCGCTATAGGTCGTGCGGGTCGTCAGCGTCCCCGCCTTGCCGAGCAGCGACCCCGCCATTTCCCCCGTCGTCGCCTCCGGCACCGGCCGCCCATCGGGGCCGCTGCGGAATGATTCGAGGAAGACATAGCGTTCGACCTTGACGACCAGCGCCATCCGGAACGCGGTCGACGACACATAGCGCACCCGGGTCACCACCGGTACGCGCCCGCTGGTGTCGACCAGCGCGTCGGCCGCAGTGTCCGCCGACGCG
Source organism: Pseudomonadota bacterium (assembly GCA_030854075.1). Lineage (GTDB taxonomy): Bacteria > Pseudomonadota > Alphaproteobacteria > Sphingomonadales > Sphingomonadaceae > Sphingomonas. The sequence continues at coordinate 641 of JALYTW010000002.1, read as the reverse complement.
TCGTGCTTGCCGATCATCACGACGCCTGCGGGCAGCCGCGCGAAGCGATAGGTCACGCTCCCCGGCCCTTGCGCGATTCGCGTTGCAGGCGCGCCAAACCATTTCGCGACGCTGGAATAGGACGGGACCGGCTGCCCGTTGGCGGCCTTGCCCGCCGCCGCGATCTGTTTGGCGCTCGGTGGTTGGCCGTCGATCGAGACCAATGTCCAGCGCTGCGCAGGTGCGCGCGCGGGATCGTAGCGCGACACGAACACCTTGGGGTCCGCGCCGGGCCGCTCGACCCGCGTCGTCTGGGTAAACGCGAACGCGGTCGGCAAGACCGTGCGGGCATTAGCGACGACCTGATCCTGGAGCGCATCGGCGTGCGCGGCGGTGGGAACCGCGACCGCCAGCCCGGCGATGACGCCGGCACCCAAAGTATGTCTCAAGCAATACACTCCGGCGTGCCCGTCATCGTTCGCTGAGATAATAACGGTCGGTCGCAACCAGATCGTCGTCGAGCTCATACACGATCGGTTGCCCGGTCGGGATTTCCAGGCTCGTGATCTCATCATCGGGGATGCCCGACAAATGCTTCACCAACGCGCGCAGCGAATTGCCGTGCGCGGAGATCAGCACTCGCTGGCCGTCCCGCAGTGCAG
>JALYTW010000001.1 GCA_030854075.1 Pseudomonadota bacterium | reverse complement strand
AGTCCGGCCGACTCGGAGTTGATGTCGGCGTGGGCGCGTGGGGAGGCGCGCAGCGTGGGGCATCGCGGCTCGACATCGGGCCGTCGGCAGGCATGGTCATACCGGTCGGTGGCACTGCAGTGCGCGTTACGTTAGACTGGCGCCACCGCATTGCAGGCAGCGCTGCGCCAGGATCTGGTCCCGCGCTGTCGATCGGCAGCGATTTCTAGGTTCGCGCGCTTCGTCACTTCTGGCACGGCGCGTCGCGACGCGGTAACGCCACGGGCGTGGACGTGTATCTCCCTATCGCGAATCTGTCGGTAAACGCGTTCGTGATCGTCGCTTTGGGGGGCGGCGTCGGGCTGTTGTCGGGGATGTTCGGGATCGGGGGGGGATTCCTGACCACGCCACTGCTGATCATCTACGGCATCCCGCCGACCGTCGCGGCGGCCTCGTCGGCGAGCCAAGTGACCGGTGCCAGCATATCGGGGGTATTCGCGCATTTCGATCGCAAGGGGGTCGATATGAAGATGGGCGGGGTTCTGGTCGCAGGGGGAATCCTGGGCTCGTTCGCAGGAGCATGGATATTCCGTCTGCTCCAGACGAGCGGGCAAATCGATACCGTCATCGGGGTAGTCTATGTCGTTATGCTCGGCTCGATCGGCTCGCTAATGGCGCGTGAATCATGGACAACGATCGGCGCGGCGCGGGGTGCGCGACCTGCGAAGCCGCGGCGGCGGCGGCATCACCCGTTGATCGCGGCGCTGCCGCTGCGCACGCGATTCTACGCCTCCGGGCTCTATATTTCGCCTCTCGCCCCTTTGCTGCTGGGGTTCCTGACCGGCATTCTCACGATCCTGCTCGGGATCGGCGGGGGTTTTATTCTGGTGCCAGCACTGATCTATCTGCTCGGGGTGGCAAGCAGCGTCGTCGTCGGGACGTCGTTGTTCCAGACGCTGTTCGTCACCGCGGTTGCAACGATGGTCCATGCGACGACGACCAAGGCGGTCGATATTGTTCTGGCCGGGCTGCTGTTGATCGGATCCGTGACGGGTGCGCAGGTCGGCGCGCGGTTTGCGACCAAGGTGCGGCCGGAATATCTGCGGCTCGCGCTTGCGGTTCTGGTGTTGCTGGTGGGATTACGCATTCTGCTGGGGCTCGTTTGGCGCCCCGAGGAACTTTTTTCGGTCGAGTTGGCCTAATGCGCGCGCGCGTCCTGGCGGCAACGCTGTTGGTCGCACCGCTGCTAATGGCACCATCGGCATCGAAGCCGGTGCTGATCCCCGATGTCAGCCAGCGCAACATCGACATCGCGTACAGCTTCACGGGCGCCGAGATGCTGTTGTTCGGAGCGATACTCTATCCCGGTGGGCGGCAGCCCAGAGGGGAGGACCCAACCGATATCGTGATCGTGGTCAAGGGGCCGACCCAGTCGATCTTGGTGCGCGAGAAGGAAAAGGTCGCTGGGATCTGGGTCAACGCCGAACGGCTGCGCTATCGGTCGGCGCCCAGCTTCTATGCGATCGCCTCGTCACGCCCGATCGATCAGATCGTCGACGAGCGGACCCGCGCGATCTACGAACTGGGACTTGGCAGCCTCCAGTTGTCCCCCGCCTCGAGCGCGGCGTCGGATACCCAGGCGCGGTTCCAACAGGGGCTGGTCGGGTTGAAACGTCGCGCCGGGCTGTATTACGAGGCACCGCAGGCGGTCGAGATCACCGACGGCGTGCTCTATCGCGCGCGGCTGACGGTCCCGGCGCGAGTGCCGGTGGGGCGGTTCACCGCGGAGACCTTTCTGATCCGCGACGGGCGCGTGCTGGCCGCGGCGGTGCGCGATATCGAGATCAGGAAGTCTGGGTTCGAACGGTTTGTCGCGCGCGCCGCCGATCACTCCTCGTTCCGCTACGGGCTCGTTGCGGTTGCGCTCTCAATTGCGCTCGGTGGGGCGGCGGGGTGGATCGCGCGACGGCTGTGATCGAGGTTAATCACGCGATCTTAACCGGTTCGTGGGCATAAGCATTCCTCGAACGACAGGGGTCGAAGTGCTGATGAACGACATGCCCGGATCCAATGCCTTCGTCGGTGCGACGCCGATCGGGGCAGGACTGTCCGCCGATGCGACCTTGGTCGCACCGATCGGCTGCGTGCTGTCAATCGCAGGCTCGAGCAGCCGCATCCTGCTCAGCCGGACCGAACTCGATGCGGTGGCGCAGCAGCCCGATCCCGTCATCGCTTCGGCGGGGCAGGTCGGCGGGCAGGTGAAGATGCGGGTCGGATCGGCGTGGCTGGTTGCCAATATCCGCAGCCTCATCCTCGATGATATCGCCGGAGACTGGATCACCGCGGATGTCGATTTCCTTGGCGAGGGCGACGAGGAGCGGCTGACTGGCAAGCTCTACAATTTCCGTCGCGGAGTAACCCGCTATCCGATCCCCGGCACCGACGTCTTTCCGGTCGCGACCCTCGACCTCAAGCAAATCTACTCCGCCACCGATCGCCCGCATATTCAGATCGGGACGGTTTACCCGACCCGGGACGTGCGCGCCTCGCTCTACATCGACGCGATGCTCGGCAAACATTTCGCGCTCGTGGGGTCGACCGGCACCGGAAAGTCGACCAGCGCGGCGCTGATCCTCCATAAGATTTGCGATCTGGCACCCGAAGGCCATATCGTGATGATCGATCCCCACGGCGAATATGCCGCCGCTTTCGCCGACAGCGGCGCTATCTTCGACGTCGCCAATCTGCAGATGCCATATTGGCTGATGAACTTCGAAGAGCATTGCGAGGTGTTCGTTACCGCGCAGGGCCACGACAGTCAGATCGACAGCGATATCCTGGCCAAATGCCTGTTGCTGGCGAAGGCAAAGAGCCGGATCGGGCAAGAGATTGCCAAGCTGACGGTAGATGCTCCGGTGCCCTATCTGCTAAGCGACCTCACCAACATTATCGGGCTCGAAATGGGCAAGATGGACCGGGCGGGTGACACCGCGCCGTACTTGCGATTGAAGACCAAGATCGATGAGATCAAGGCCGATCCGCGGTATGGCTTCATGTTTTCGGGGATGCTGGTCGCGGATACGATGGCCGATTTTCTGGCGCGCGTGTTCCGCATGCCAGGCGAGGGTCGCCCGATCTCAATCGTCGACGTATCGGGTGTGCCGTCCGAGATCACCTCGGTTGTCGTCGCGGTGCTCGCGCGGATGACGTTTGATTTCGCGATCTGGTCGCGCAACGAGCCCAAGCGCCCCGTATTGCTCGTCTGCGAAGAGGCGCATCGCTATATCCCCAGCGGGCGCGGGACCGATCATTCGTCGGTGGGACGCATCCTGAGCCGGATCGCCAAGGAAGGTCGCAAATACGGGGTGAGCCTGGGGCTGATCACCCAGCGGCCATCCGATCTCGAAGAGGGTGTCCTGTCGCAGTGCGGCACGATCATCGCGATGCGACTGAACAACGAACGTGACCAGGCCTTCGTCCGCGCGGCGATGCCGGAGGGCGCGCGCGGTTTCCTCGATTCGATCCCGGCGTTGCGCAACCGCGAATGCATCATCTGCGGAGAGGGCGTCGCGGTGCCGATCCGGGTGAGCTTCGATGACCTAGCCGAACACCGCCGCCCGGCGTCCGGCGACCCCCTGTTCAGCGAACTGTGGCGCGATACCGGTGGCGAAGACGCGATTATTGAGCGGACAATCCGCCGCTGGCGCGCTCAGGGGAAATAGGCACCGCGTGCTCCGGCGCGCGCCAGTCAGAAATCGACGTTGTCGTAATGCATCGGCGGCGGGCCGACGAGTTCCATCCGTTCGGAGAGCAGCGGGCGGAAGCTCGGGCGGCTTTTGAGCCCGCCATACCAGCGCGCGGTTTGCTGGTGACTCTTCCAGTCGATCCCGCCGAGATAATCCGCGACCGATATCTGCGCTGCGGCGGCGAGGTCGGCGAGGCTCATCGTCGCACCGCCCAGCCAGTTGCGGTGATCGAGCAGGTAATCGGTATAGTCGAGGTGGCTGACGGCCGCCTTCATCGCCTCGCGCAGCCCCTTGGCGTCGGGCGCCGCACGCTGCGCGATCCGCTTCACGACGCGTTCGTGGAGCAGTAGGCTGGTAACGTCGCGATAGAAATGGGTGTCAAACCACGCGACCAGCCGCCGGATCTCGGCGCGGTTGGCCGCAGTGCCGTTGATCATCGCGGCCTTGTCGACCGTTTCTTCGAAATATTCGCAGATCGCCATCGAATCGATCAGCGGCGCACCGCTCCGCGCGGCGTCGACCATCACCGGGGTCGCGCCCGCGGGATTCATGTCGACGAACTCGTCACGCCGATCCCAGGGCGATTCGCGGACCAATTCGTAGCCGACGCCCTTCTCGCCCAGCAGCAGGCGCACCTTGCGGCTGAAGGGACACAAGGGGAATTGGTAAAGCTGCCACATGGTGTCAGGCTGTAGCGGCGGGCTACGAGCCGCGGCAAGCGCCGAAGCGCCCGATCATCGCAGTTCGGGCGCTTTCGGCGGGCGCTTGGGAAAGGCGGGATCAAGCGTCTGGCCAAGGTCGAGCTGAACCCCGAACGTATTGAGGAACATCGAGACCTGGGTGTACTGGCCGACCGTGAACACGACGTCCATCCGCGCCTTGTGCCCTAGGGGCGCTAGCGCGGCCCATGTCGCATCGGTGATGAAATGGTCCCTCACCAGTTCATCCGCGGCGGTGAGAATCGCAGCATCAAGCGAGCTCCACCCCGGCGCCTTCGGCCCGCGCCCGATTGCCCAGATCTCGCCTTCGCTAAGCCCCGCTTCGCGCGCTAGGATGACGTGTTGAGTCCACTCATAGCCCGCGCCGCACAACCAACCGGTGCGCAGAATCGCAATTTCGCGCTCTCGCGGGGTCAACGAATTACGGTCCGAGAGGATGTACCCGCCCCAAACGTTGAACCGCTTTAGCGCCTTTGGCGCGTGCGCCAGGGTGCGGAAAATGTTGAGAACCCGATTGCCGAAGGGTTTGAGCACTTCGCGCTGTTCGTCGTCCAATTCGTCATCGTCGAGCGGATCGATACGGGGAAAACGCAGACGCATACGGGCTCCGAAAGGCTAAATACTGCGCGTCGTTAATCGCTGGCAGCAGGTCAACCCTCGCATCGATCAATTATCGACCGCAGGCTCCACGTCGCGATGCGGTGCCATCGCCACGAGCAGCGGCGCGAGCGCGGCTTTCAGCCGGTCGGCGGTGCGATTGATCTCGGCGGTTTGCTGAGCGACTCCACCCGCGACCGCTCCGAGCGTAGCGACGGATCGCCGAGTCTTCTCGTAAAGATGGCGTTCGAATTGTGGGTCGTCGCGATGCGTCACGTCGCGCAGCGTATCGCCGGGGCGGAGGTCGGCGCCAGGATCAGCCAGCGCCGCGATCGCGCCGATGCGCGTGTCGAGGACGATTCCAGCAAGCTCAGTCAGCACGCCTGCCAGCCCGTCTTGAACGAGCGGGTTCTGGAGCGCTGCGGCAGCTTGCGCTGCGCGGTTCGCCTGTGGTGACGCGCCGGACGCGGCGGCAGGAAAGCAGGCTGCCGCGATGACCGCGGTGGTGGCACAGGCTGCCGACACGATTCGCATGATGCGGGTCCTTCGGGAATCATGGCTAAGCCCCGCGCCTTACACCAAAATCGAGCGCTTCGCCAGACTGTCGTGGCCGGTCATTCAGCCGCTTCGGCCGCGATTCCATCGTCAAGCGGGTGCGCCAGGCGGGCGAGCATTTCCTTGGGCACGATCTGCCAGAAGGCGCCGATCATTCGCGGCCAATCCTCGACCAGGCGCCGCGACCATATGCTGCCGGTGGCGTCGGCGTGATCGACGACGAGATCGTGGAGCACGCCCTCCCAATGCGCGGTCGCAACGCGTTGCCAGACGATGCTGTCGGGGTTGGCGCGAGACGCGAACAGCACATCGGGATCATAGACGAACGCCATCCCCCCCGTCATTCCCGCACCGAAATTCTGGCCCACTGCGCCGAGCAGCACCGCGATGCCGCCGGTCATATATTCGCAGCCGTTCGCGCCGCAGCCCTCGACGACCACGGTCGCGCCCGAATTTCTGACCGCAAATCGCTCACCGGCCTGCCCTGCCGCCAGCAACGTGCCCGAGGTCGCGCCGTAGAGGACGGTGTTGCCGATGATCGTATTGTCCTGGCTCGCCAGCGGCGACGACACCGCGGGGCGGACGATGATCATGCCCCCCGACAAGCCCTTGCCGACATAGTCGTTGGCGTCGCCGAACACCTCGAGCGTGATCCCCTTGCACAGAAACGCGCCGAGACTCTGCCCCGCTGACCCGCGCAGGCGGATCGTGACATGGCCATCGGCGAGCGTCGACATGCCGAATTTTCGCGTGATCTCCGACGACAGCCGGGTGCCGACCGCGCGGTGGGTATTGCGGACCGAGTAGGTCAGCTGCATCTTCTCACCCCGTTCGAACACCGCGGCGGCATCCTTGATTATCTGCGCGTCGAGACTGTCGGGCACCTCGTTGCGGAAGGTGTTCAACGAGAAGCGCCGCTCGGCATCGGTCGCATCGACCTTGGCAAGGATCGGGTTGAGATCGAGATCGTCGAGATGTTCGGCTCCCCGACTGACTTGGCGCAGCAACTCAGTGCGACCAATGATATCGTCGAGGCTTCGCACGCCGAGCCGCGCGAGGATGTCTCGTACCTCTTCGGCGATGAACGTCATCAGGTTGATGACCTTTTCAGGCGTGCCGACAAATTTTGCGCGCAGCCGCGGGTCCTGCGTGCACACCCCGACCGGACAGGTGTTCGAATGGCACTGGCGGACCATGATGCACCCCATCGCGACCAGCGATAGCGTGCCGATACCGAATTCCTCGGCACCCAGGATCGCGGCGATAACGATGTCGCGCCCGGTCTTCAGCCCGCCATCGGTGCGCAACCGGACGCGCCCGCGCAGGCCGTTGAGCGTGAGGACCTGGTTGACCTCGCTAAGTCCCATTTCCCAAGGCGTTCCCGCATATTTGATGCTCGTCAGGGGCGAGGCACCGGTGCCGCCGACATGGCCCGCGATCAGGATGACATCGGCATGCGCCTTCGCGACGCCCGCCGCCACCGTGCCGATTCCGGCGGAGCTGACCAGCTTCACGCAGACCCGAGCGCGCGGATTGATCTGCTTCAGGTCGTAGATCAGCTGCGCCAGGTCTTCGATCGAATAGATATCGTGGTGCGGCGGTGGTGAGATCAACGTCACTCCCGGGGTCGCGTGGCGCAATTTGGCAATGAATTCGGTGACCTTGAATCCGGGTAATTGCCCGCCCTCCCCTGGCTTGGCCCCCTGGGCGACCTTAATCTCGATCTCGTCGCAGGCGTTGAGATATTCCGCCGTGACGCCGAACCGACCGCTCGCGATTTGCTTGATCGTCGAATTGGCGTTGTCGCCGTTGGCATACGGCTTGTAGCGCGCCGAATCCTCGCCGCCCTCGCCGGACACCGCCTTCGCACCGATCCGGTTCATCGCGATCGCCAGTGTCTCGTGCGCTTCGGGGGACAGCGCGCCAAGCGACATACCCGGGGTGACGAAGCGTTTCCGGATTTCGGTGATCGCTTCCACTTGGTCGACCGGTACGCCTTCGGCAGGGAAATTGAACTGGAGCAGATCGCGCAGATAGACCGGAGGCAGATCGGCCACTCCACGGCTGAACTGCAGGTAGCTGGTGTAGCTGTCGGTGGCGACCGCGGTCTGGAGCAGGTGCATCAGCTGTGCTGAGTAGGCGTGCGTTTCGCTCCCGGCGCGCTGGCGGTAGAAGCCACCGATCGGGAGCGTAACCACCGCCTCGTCATAGGCCGCGTCGTGGCGCTCAACCGCGTTGGCGTGGAGCGAGGCATAGCCCTCGCCGCTGATCTTGGCGGGCATGCCGGGGAACAGATCGTTGACGAGGCTACGGCTGAGCCCGACCGCCTCGAAATTATACCCGCCTCGATAACTGGAGATCACCGCGATCCCCATCTTGCTCATGATCTTGAGCAGTCCCTCCTCGATCGCGGTGCGGTGGCGCGCGAGGCACTCGTCCAGCGTCAGGTCGCCGAATAACCCGCGGGCCTGGCGGTCCGCGATCGCTGCCTCGGCGAGATAGGCGTTCACCGTGGTCGCGCCAACCCCGATCAGCACCGCATAATAATGCGTATCGAGGCATTCGGCAGTGCGGACATTGATCGACGCGTAGGAGCGTAACCCGCAGCGGACGAGATGGGTGTGCACCGCTGCCGCAGCGAGCACGCCCGCGATCCCGACCCGGTCAGGCCCGATCGCCTCGTCGGTCAGGAACAGCTCGCTCTTCCCCTCGCGGATCGCCTGTTCGGCTTCCGCCCGGATGCGCTGGATCGCAGCGCGGAGACGCTCGGCGCCGCCGCCGGTTTCGAATGTACAGTCGATCGTCGCCGCGGTGCGACCGAAATGCGCCTTCAGCCGTTCCCAATGCGCGCCCGTCAGCACCGGCGAATCGAGCACGAGCACGCGATCACGCTGATCCTCGGTATCGAGGATGTTGGCGAGATTGCCGAACCGCGTGCGCAGGCTCATCACATAGCGCTCGCGCAGGGAATCGATCGGCGGGTTGGTCACCTGGCTGAAATTCTGGCGGAAGAACTGGCTGATCAGCCGCGGCTTGTCGCTGATCACCGCGAGCGGGGTGTCGTCCCCCATCGATCCGATCGCTTCCTTCGCCCCCTCGACCATGGGGCTGAGGATCAACTCCATGTCCTCAAGCGTCTGCCCCGCCGCGACCTGGCGCCGCGCGAGTTCTGCGCGATCGTAGCGCGTCACTGCGTCGGCGAGGGTTGGAAGATCGTCCATCGTGTGAAATTCGCCGATCATTGCGGCGTAATCCTGCTCGGCGGCGATCCGGTCCTTGACCGCGCGATCGAGCAGCAATTCGCCGCTATCGAGATCAACTGCGATCATCTGCCCGGGGCCGAGCCGCCCCTTCGAGACGATCGTGGATTCGGGTACGACGACCATGCCGCTTTCGGAGCCGACGATCAGCAAGCCATCGGCGGTCTGCGTGTAGCGCAGCGGGCGCAGCGCATTGCGATCGACTGCGCCGACCGCCCAGCGCCCGTCGGTCATCGCCAGCGCGGCGGGGCCGTCCCACGGCTCCATGACGCTGGCGAGATACGAATACATCGCGGCGTGCGCGTCGGGCAGGTCGCCACGCTTTTGCCATGCCTCGGGCACCAGCATCAGCTTCGCGGTGGGGGCATCGCGGCCCGAGCGGCAGATCGTTTCGAACACCGCGTCGAGCGCGGCCGTGTCCGACGCGCCGGCGGGGATCACGGGCTTGATGTCCTCCGAATGCTCGCCGAACGCGAGCGACGCCATCCGGATCTCGTGGCTGAGCATCCAATTCTTATTACCGCGGATCGTATTGATTTCGCCGTTGTGCGCCAAGCAACGAAACGGCTGTGCGAGCCACCATTGGGGAAACGTGTTGGTCGAATAACGCTGATGAAAGATCGCGACGCGCGAATCGAAGCGGTGATCCTGTAAATCGGGGTAGAACACCGACAGGCTCTCCGCGAGGAACAGCCCCTTGTAGATGATCGACCGGCACGACAGCGAACAGACGTAAAAGCTCTGGATCTGCGCCGCGATCACGCGCCGTTCGATCCGGCGGCGGACGAGGTAGAGGTTCTTCTCGAATTCAGCTGCGGTGGCCTCATGGGGAAGCGGACCCGCGATCATGATCTGTTCGATCTCGGGGCGCAGCATCTGCGCCTTCATCCCGATCACCGACACGTCGACGGGTACCTGGCGCCAGCCATAGATCGTGTAGCCCGCCTCGATGATCGCGCTTTCGACGATCGTCCGGCATGATTCCTGCGCGCCGAGATCGGTCCGCGGCAGAAAGATCATGCCGACGCCGAGCCGGTTGGGCAGCACCTTGTGGCCCGATGCGACGATTGCGTCGTCGAAGAAGCGCGTCGGCAGATCGACGTGGAGTCCCGCGCCGTCGCCGGTCTTGCCGTCAGCATCGACCGCGCCGCGGTGCCACACCGCCTTCAGCGCATCGATCGCCGACTGGACGACGCGGCGCGACGCCTTGCCATCGGTCGCGGCCACGAGTCCGACTCCGCAAGCGTCGGATTCCATATCGGGGCGGTACATGCCCTCAATGGCGAGTCGGTCGCGCTGATCCTTCATGCGTCGGGCTTCACGGTATCGATCTTCATGCGCTCAATCGTCGTCAGAAACGCGGCCTCGCCGACTTTTCTGCCGACCTGCATGCCGATCGGCATTGTCTTCGCCTGCAATTGCGGCATCACCAGCAACGTCTTTTGACCCACGGTGCTTTGGTAGAATGCAGTCAGTTGATCCATTTCGTCGATCGTGAAGACGGCCGCATATTCGCGCGCGGTGGCGGCCTTCATCGTCGGGTATTCGGCCTTGAATCCACGCAGCGTTTCTGTCGCGAAAATCCGCTCGGCTTTTGCCTCGCGCTCCGGCTTGGCCAATTCGGCTCTCGGCCTCATCGGCACTTTGACATTGTCTTTCAGCGATCCGAACACCTGAACCGTTATGATCGGTATCAGCTGTTTGAATATCGAATTGTACATCCCGTCCAGATTAGTCGCGTCGAGCAATCGCTCCGCCGCCGCCAATCGTGCAGGAGCCACGAACGTTGTTGTCGCTGAAGCCGGGACCGTTGCCGGGGGTGACGATGTTGCGGCCTGCGCCAATAGGACAACGCCATATAACCAACCGCTCACGCCGCCCTCCTCTCGCCGATCGCCTTCGCCTTGAACCACCGGTGCATCGTCGCCGCCACATCGCGGCCGTCGCGGATCGCCCACACCACGAGGCTCGCGCCGCGGACGATGTCGCCAGCGGCGAACACGCCGTCGAGGCTGGTCATGAGTGTCTTGCCATCGACGAGGACGGTGCCCCAGCGGCTGACGCCGAGTTCGGGCGCGCCCCACAGCGTCGGTAGGTCTTCGGCATCGAAGCCCAGTGCCTTGATCACAAGATCGGCGTGCAGCGTGAAATCGCCCGTCGGATTGGGCTCAGGGGCACGGCGCCCGCTGGCATCGGGCTGGCCCAGGCGCATGGTCCGCGCGCTCACGACGCCACCCGCTTCGAACGCCGCTGGGGCGGAGAGCCAGATGAACTCGACGCCCTCCTCCTCGGCATGCCCGACCTCGCGTTGCGAGCCCGGCATGTTGGCACGATCGCGGCGGTAGAGGCATTTCACCGATGCCGCGCCCTGGCGGATCGCGGTGCGCACGCAATCCATCGCGGTGTCGCCGCCGCCGATCACCACGACATGCTTGCCCGCGGCATCGAGGCTGCCGTCGTCGAACGCCGGCACCGCATCGCCGAACCCCTTGCGATTCGACGCCGTCAGGTAATCGAGCGCCGCGAGCGTTCCGCTGTCCGCCGCGCCCGGCACATCGAGTGCGCGGGCGCGGTAGACGCCGGTGGCGATCAGCACCGCATCGTGGCGCTGGCGCAGCGCGTCGAGCGTTGCGTCCTCGCCGACCGCAAAGCCGTGGTGAAATACGATGCCCCCCGCCTTCAGCCGATCGACCCGGCGCATCACCACCGGCTTTTCGAGCTTGAAGCCGGGGATGCCATAGGTCAGCAATCCGCCCGCGCGGTCATGGCGGTCGTAGATGTGGACGTCATAGCCGTTGCCGCGCAGATATTCCGCGGCGCTGAGCCCCGCGGGGCCGGCACCGATGACCGCGACCGATTGGCCGCGCGCGGGACCGGGGACGAGCGGTTCGACCCAGCCCTCTTCCCACGCGGTGTCGGTGATGAACTTCTCGACCGACCCGATCGTCACCGCGCCGTGGCCGCTGAATTCGATGACGCAATTGCCCTCGCACAGCCGGTCCTGCGGACAAACCCGCCCGCAGATCTCGGGCATCGTCGAGGTCGCGTTGCTGAGCTCGTACGCCTCGCGTAGTCTGCCCTCGGCGGTCAGCCGGAGCCAATCGGGAATATGATTGTGAAGCGGGCAGTGCACCGAGCAATAGGGCACCCCGCATTGCGAACAGCGCCCCGCCTGATCCTCCGCGATCGGCACCGCATAGCGATCCGCGATCTCGCGAAAATCATCGGCGCGGGCGTCGGGGGCACGCTTGGCCGGATAGGCTTGGTCGCGATCGGTGAACCGCAGCATTTTATTGTTCGCCATGATGCCTCCGAGGGAGCGGATATTGCGTCAGCGCTCGGAAGTCACGACCAAATCGGCCGATATGGACAAAATCGGACCTATGTTTTCGTGGATCTTAACCGGACGGGCGCGCGGCGAAGGGCAGTCTTGGGCTTTAGGTTATAATTCGGTCCTATTTTCCGATCAGCCATATGAACGCCGCCGCCCCCACCACGATGCGGTACCAGCCGAACGGCGAGAAGCCGGTGCGGCCGACCAGCGTGACGAACCAGCGTACCACAACCAACGCGACGAGAAATGCGACGAGCGCACCCAGCGCAATCGCCGCAAGGCCGACGCCCGCCCCACCCGCCAGCGCGTGACGGTTCGCAACCAGTTCCAGCGTCGTCGCCCCGATCATCGTCGGGATCGCTAGGAAGAAGCTGAATTCCGCGGCAGTGCGTCGCTCGACCCCCAATGCCAGTGCGCCGAGGATCGTCGCGCCCGAGCGGCTGACCCCGGGCACCATCGCCAGGCACTGGATAAACCCGATCCCGATCACGGTGCCGAGCGGCACCTCGGCGACACCGCGGACCTCGCCGGGCTTGATCAGGCGCTCGATTCCGATGATCGCGATCCCGCCAACCACCAGCGCAACGGTCACGACGATCGGCTGACCCAGCAGCGCCTCGATCTTCTTGTGGAGCGCAAGCCCGATCACCGCCGCGGGGATGAACGCGACCAGAATGTTCCGCACGAACCGGATCGCCATCGCGTCGCGCTTGAACAGTCCGGTCAGCACCACCCAGAACGTCCGCCAATACAGGACGACGATCGCCAGGATCGCGCCGAGTTGGATGACGATGTTGAATACCGCCCAGGTTTCGGCGTCATAGCCGAGCAGCGCGCTGGCGAGGATCAGATGCCCGGTCGAGGAGACGGGCAGAAATTCGGTGACCCCTTCGACGATGCCGAGCAGGATGACGGTGAGAATGTCCATGAGTGTCCTTAAGCGACGAGGTTGTCGACGCGGCGTGCGAACCGACCCTGCCGCCGGAACCGCACGAGCCATTCGGGCGCGACCGCGGCAAGCGGCGTCGGTGTGATGCCAAGATCGCTCAGGCCCTTCGCGCCAGGCGCGGCGATATTGTCGCGCTGGAGCATCAGCCACTGATCCCAGGTAATCGGCGCGCCCGGCAGGAAGCCGGCGCGGGCGATCAGCGCACTCGCTACGTCGGGGAGTGCCACCATTGCGGGGTCGCGCTGGATCGTGGTGGCGATCCAGCGGATGATCTCGCCCATCGTCATGACGTCCGGTCCCGCAAGATCGAACGCCTCGCCCGCATGGCCGCCATTGATAAGCGCGGCGACCGCATCGCCGACATCGGCGACGAAGACCGGCTGGAACTTCGTGCCCGATCGCACGACGGGGACCACCGGCGCCTTGGCGATCATCCCAGCGAACCGGTTGATGAACGCATCCTCGCGCCCGAACACGATCGACGGCCGCACGATGTTCGCACCGGGAAACGCCGCGCGCACTGCTGCTTCGCCCAGGCCCTTCGACCGGCCGTAATCGGAGGCGGAGTCGGGGTCAGCGCCGATCGCGGACAGGTGGATTAGTGCGCCAACCCCGACATCCGTGGCCGCGTGCGCAACGGTGTGTGCGCCCGCGACGTGGATTGCGTCGAACTTGCCGGACAGCACACCGACGAGGTTCACGACCGCATCGGCGCCCGCGACCGCATTGGCTACGGTGTCAGCGCGGGTGACATCGGCAGCGACGAATTGGGTCTGGCCCAGTCCGCCCAGCGGTTTCAGGAACCATGCCTGCCGCGGATCGCGCTGCGCGATGCGGACCCGCGCGCCGCCGCGCAGCAATGCCTGGACGACGTAGCGCCCGACGAACCCGCCGCCGCCGAATACCGTTACCAGTCTGTCCCTCATCGCGCGGCCTTCATGTCGGAAGAATTCGTCGTCGAGCCCCTTGCCTCACCGACACCTCGATTGACAAGCGCGACGCACGCCCCCTAAAGCCCGCCGCCTACCTGACGAATATGTCTTCTGGGGCCCAGATGGCGGAATTGGTAGACGCACCAGCTTCAGGTGCTGGCGGTCGCAAGGCCGTGGAGGTTCGAGTCCTCTTCTGGGCACCATTTGTTCTCCCCTGATTCGTCCGGCGACGTCCAGCAAGCGGCTGGTTTCAAGTCACAATTTCATCGACGATCGCTGGCAACCGTCCGGGTTGATCCAGCTGATTCCATCAAAAGAGTCGCAAAAAGAGGCTCATTTTGTGACTGCTGGGTGGACCCGGAGAAACCCGGGAACACGATGATGCTGACACAACTCCAGATTACCTCCGCCAAACCCAAGGCGAAGCCGTACAATCTCCCCGATGGCCAAGGGCTCGTGCTTGTCGTCCAGGCGACAGGCTCAAAGCTTTGGCGCTTCCGCTATCGATTTGCCGGCCAGCAAAAGACCCTGCACATCGGCCCCTGGCCAACCAACTCCCTAGCCGACGCACGGGAGAAAAGCCGCGAGGCGCGCAAAGTGATCGCCGCCGGGCTTGACCCGGCGCTTGAGAAAAAGCGTGCGAAGGTCACGGCGCGGTTCGCCGTCGCTACGACGTTCAAGGATGTCGCGCTCGAATGGATCGACAAGTGCGAGCGGGAAGGCCGCGCCGACATCACGCTGGACAAGATTCGCTGGCTGCTCGGCATGGCGTATCCCTTGATCGGCTCCCATCCGATCAATTCGATCACTGCGATCGAGGCGCTATCCGTCCTGCGCAAAGTCGAGGCCAAGGGCCGGTACGAAAGCGCCCGCCGCATGCGAAGCGTGCTGAGCCGCGTGTTCCACTATGGCATCGCGACTGCGCGCTGCGACCGCGATGTGGCTGCTGACCTGCGCGGCGCGCTCACGACACCCAAGACCGTGCATCACGCAGCGATCACCGATCCCGGTGACGTCGGCGTCCTGTTGAAGACGATGGACGGCTATACCGGCCAGAAAGTCACACGGATGGCGCTACGGCTGTCTCCGCATCTGTTCGTCGGGCCCGGGGAACTGCGCCAGGCCGAATGGACCGAGTTCGACATCGACAAGGCGCTCTGGTCGATTCCGATCGAGAAGATGAAGATGCGGCGTCCGCACAAGGTACCGCCCTCGCGGCAAGCGCTCGCGATGGTCGAGGAGCTGCGAGAGGTCACCGGTCATCGCCAGTATCTCTTCCCATGCATGGGGAGCCCGAAGCGGCCGATGTCCGAGAATGGAGTCAATCAGGCATTGCGGAGGCTGGGCTACGAGACCGGCGAGATGACGGCCCATGGCTTCAGGGCGATGGCAGCGACCCTGCTCAACGAGATGGGGCGGTGGAACCCTGATGCAATTGAAAGGCAGCTTGCCCATCAGGAAGTATCGTCCGTTCGCCGCGCCTATGCGCGTGGCGAGTACTGGGACGAGCGCGTCGCCATGATGCAGCACTGGTCAGATTATCTCGACGGTCTGCGCGATGCTTCGGCAGGGCCACGGCCCGCGAGCGCTACTCGTAAGCCAAAGACCAGCAAGGCAAGGGCAAAGGCAGGGCGTCCCCGCGACCGACCGAGACGGTAAACCCATCAATACCCTGCGGGGCATGGTTCGGGCCGTGCACCGCAGGGTATAGACTCAGACGGGTCAGTCGTGAGCAGATCCGCCCGCAGCGAGCACCTTGAGACTTCCATATTGAATGAGTGTGGCGCGCCCGACCTTCACCGCCTCGAGATCACCCGACTGGATCAACTCGTAGATGCGGGACCGGCTAAGACCAGTAATCCGCACAGCGGTGGAGATGCGAACCGTGAGCGGCTCGATCTTCTGCTCCCAGGCCCGCTCGATCATCTCTGCCCCCGCTGCCGCGCGTCGCGCTCGCGCACGAAGCTCCGGTCACTCTCTAGGAATGAGGCAAGCATCGCCGGCACTAGTTCGGCGATCGGCTCTTCGATCCCATAGGTCTCGGCATAGATCGACGCATATGTTTGCAGAGCGGCCTGCAGATCCGGCGTTATCGTGACGATAGCTTGACCGGCGTCCGATCTGGGAGCTTTCCAAGTTTGAGGTCGGCCATGATTACCTCCGCGCGAGCCGCCAGGGGCGCAGCACGATATCCTTGTGCACCACGACCCTAAGCGACCAGCCGGGCCGCACCCGAAGCGTCGGCTGAACATTGAGGTTACGGGACACCAACTGATCGCCAGCGCGCGAGCCACTTTGCTGCGCCGACTCTCTGATCGCGCGGACGAGATCGCTTTCGCTGCTGCCGAAGCCGAGCTCGGTGCCGACACCAAGCAGCGTCGACAGAGCCACGCCCTTGAGCAGCTGCCAGGTATGAGCGTCGACCTTGTCCGACAGGCCGGCATAGCCGCCGGTATCTGTCGCGGGTACGTTGTCGATGCCGATCGAGCTGCCGTCGGGCAGGATGATGCGTTGCCATACCACCAGCGCGCGCTTTTGGCCGAATGCTACGACGCTGTCGTAGCTGCCGATCAGCCGCGAGCCTTGCGGGATTAGCAGGATCCTGCCCGTCACACTGTCATAGGCATTCTCGGTCACTTGCGCGGTGACGAGCCCCGGCAGGTCGGAATTTAGCCCGGTGATCAGGCTGGCGGCGATGATGCTCCCCGCGTTCAGCGTCCACGGCGACGCTGGAGTCGCGAGCGCATGCGGATTGATGTCGCCACCGCCATCCTTGCCGGCGAGAAAGTCAGCCTTGCGCTGCTGGCCACTGGGATTACGCTCCGGATCGAGCGCGAGGCGCGAGGCAGTTTCGGTCGTCGCAGCTGCCAAGGCTGCCGGCCGGCCTTCGGCTACCGCCCCCGGCGCACCGGGCTTAGTTCCCGATACCTGCACCATGACACCGGATTCTCGCGCGGCCTTGCGTTCCGCCGCGAGCCGCTGGCGCTCAGCTTCGGCTGCCTGCGCGGCCTGATCCGGACCGGCAGCGGGCATGGCCGCCCCGATTGCGCGTTGATGATCGAGGATCGGACGGCCGAGATCGCCGGGCAATGGCGGGCCCAATCGCGGGACGTCGCCATAGCTCTTCGGCGCATCTGCGACAGCGTCTGCTGGCGCCTTGGCGCCCGCGTCGCCGTGATCGTCGCTGCCGGCAACTATGTGGAATGCAGCCGGCTTGAGCGCCACCCATGCGACCCCCAGAATCGCGGTCGAACCGAGCGCGGCGATGGCGATCACGGCACCGCGCCGGAACCGCACCACGCGCGCTGGGCTTCCCCGCAGCACGAGCGTTTCAGGATCGGCCTTTGGCGGCATCGGGGTTTCGGAAACAGTCTCGCTCATGACGCCCTCCGGCGGCTGGACCGGCGATCACCGCCGCCGCGAACGATCCGGACGATCGCCTGCTTCTTCTCGCCGAGCCGCAGTTCTGCCGCAGCGAACAGCCGGTCGACGACATAGAAGCGGCCGGCGACACGGTAGTTGACGAGCTGCGCATCGCCGTCTCGCCCAGCACGAACAAGGGTGGTGCCTCTCCAACCGCGATGCTGGCGGGGAACTCGATGAAGGTCTGGCGGCCGTCATCGAATGCCCGGAGTGGTCGCCACACCGGCGTGTCGCCCGTGATCGCATAGCCGAAATAGAGCTGCTCAATCGCAAGACCGCTCGCCACCGGCGCGACCGCATTCGCTTGATCGGCCGCGCGTCGTATCGCGATCAGCTCGTCCTGCGGATACGTCCAGGACAATGCCGCCGTCGCCGTCGCCGCAGTGCTCTCAAGCTGGACATGATAGGCGCGGCGATCGGTGGTGATGATCAAATTCGTACTCAGGCGCGCCGCGAAGGGCTTGACGAGAATGTGCACGCGCTTTGCGTCGCCCGTGCCGCTCGTCGTATCGCCGACGGTCCAGCGGACAGTATCGCCCGCCGCGACCGAGATGATCGCCTCTCCGGGATGCAACGCGATGTCGGTCACGCGCTCAGGGGCGGCATAAAGCCGGTAGAGCACGCCGTCACTGAACGGATAGACCTGCACGGCATTGACGAACGCGCGGGCCTGCGGCTCGAACGTGGCATCGCGGTTGGCGGTGCGCACGCGTTGCATCGCTAGCGACAGCGGTTTGGGTCGATGGTGGACTGGCCTCGCAGCAGGCAGCGGGATCGGCGCTGCGACTGGCACGGGAGCCGGCGTCGTAATCGGCGTAGGTGATGGTGCAGGCAGCGGTGGCGCAGCAGTCTGCGCGGAAGCGGTGGTGGCGACCAGCATGGTCGCCGCGAAGAGGACGGCTTTCATTGACGGTTCTCCAGTTGGGGCTGCGCCGGGGCAGCAAGATTGGGGTCGAGCGGGGAGCCGAGCGGCAGGCTCGAAGGCAGTGGCACGGCCTGTGCCGGCCGGGGGTGCGGCGGCGGCGTGCTCGCCGGCGTGTCGAGCTCGCGGCTCCAGTCGATTGCGTCGACATAGAGTCCGAGCGGATTCTTCCGCAGCGTGTCGGCACTTTTCGGTGGCTTGACGCTCACCGTCAGGATTGCAGTCCATCGGGACGTGCCGGCGAGGCTGCCACGTTCGAAGCGTTATCGAGCCACTTCACCTGGAAGCTGGTGTCGGACGCCCGCACCACGCTGGTGACCTGGACCGAGACGGTCTTGTCGCCGACATCGCCGAACGGGTTGGCCGAGCGGGCATATTCGCCGAGGAAGATGGCCCCGCGTGGGGATGCGAAGTCGTAGGCCGACAGCCAATTCTCGCGCATCAGCACCGGGTCGAGCGACTTTGCACGAATGTTGGTGATGAACCGGCCGAGATGCCAGGCAATCTACGGATCGGTCGGCCGATAGTCGGTGGCAGCCTGCGTCACCGCCCGGGCTTCACCCAAACTGTCGACCTCGACCACATAGGGAACGACCCGGCTTTGCATCGACTGCCAGACGAGCCCACCGGACAGGCCGGTGGTCAGGAACAGCCCGCCAAACGCCATCAGCCGCCAGTTTCGGGCCTGGACCCGGGCCGAGCCGATCCGTTCGTCCCACAGCTGGCCTGCGCGCTGATACGGCGTCTCGGGTTCTGGGGTTCGTCCATAGCGCTGGACGGCGCGTTTGAATTGCATCGGAATTACTCCTTTTCCTTGATGTCGGGGGTTGCGGACCCGCCACCACGGTCGCCCTGCTGGAGGGTGTGAACCGCGATCTGGCGGTGATGACGGGCAGACTGTTGCGCGCGCATCGAGCGCGCCCAGGCAGGCGCTCCGTCTGAACTCTCGCCACTTCCGCCGGCAGACGACGATGCGGGCGAGCGATTGAGCGCGGACCAGGCCGCATTGCGCCCGCGCTCGGCGGCAGCGCCCAGACCGAACGTGCTTTCCATTTTTTGGGCGGCGGCTCCCTTGGCGGCGGACGCCATGCCACCCATCGCGGAGCCGCCGGTTTCCTTGCCGAGTTGTGCGGCGGTCGAGGCGGCCGAGCCCATCGACGTGCCAGCACGGATCGCGCCGAGTGCGCCGCCACCAATTGCGCGTGCCGCGCCAACGCCCGCGCCCCCGGCGAGCATGGTAACGCCGGCCGCGCCGACCGCTGTGCCGAGCGCGGCGCCCGCACCGAGCTGCGGCGCGCCGGAAACCAATCCCGAGGCGATGCCGGGACCGAAGATGCCGAGGCCGAACAGCGACAACGCGCCGAGCGCCAAGCTCATCGCCGCGCCGAGATCGGGCTCCTGGCCCTGCATCGACGAAACGAACTCGGAGAAGAAGTTGGAGCCGATACCGACGATGACCGCGAGCACCATCACCTTGATGCCGGATGAGACGACATTGCCGAGCACGCGCTCGGCCAGGAAGCTGGTGCGGTTCCACAAGGCGAACGGAACGAGAATGAAGCCGGCCAGCGAGGTCAATTTGAACTCGATAATCGTGATGAACATCTGCACGGCGAGGATGAAGAAGGCGAGGATGACGATCGCCCAGGAGAACAGCAACACCATGATGGTGATGAAGTTCTCGAAGAAGCTGATGAACCCCATCATGCTCGACGCCTGGTCGAGCAGCGGCCATGCTGCGGAAAATCCGGTGGAGGCGACCTGTCCGGGCCGCAGCAGATCGTCGGCGCTGAGCGTGCCGCCGCCGGCCGTAAGGCCGGCCTGCGCAAAGGACTTGAAGATGATGTCGGCGAGCGTCGAGAAGCTGTTCAGGATGAACGCGAACACGCCGACATAGAGGATCTTCTTGATCAGCCGCCCGAGGACATTGTCCTCGCCGCCCATTGCCCAGAACAGGCCGGCAAGCGTAATGTCGATGCCGATCAGCGTCGTGGTGAGGAAGCCGACATCGCCACCCAACAGGCCGAACCCGCTGTCGATGTAGCGGATGAAGGCCTGCATGAAGCGGTCGATGACACCTAGATCCTGCACGGCTCAGCTTCTTTCATCTTGAGGGAAGGTGCGCGGGGTCCGGCGGCCATGAGGGGGAAGGCCCTGCGGACCCCGCGGCGAGACGACGTGTTCGGGGAGCAAGGAGCACGCCGCCTCAGCTCGTCACCGCGCTTACTGGCGCGTGTATGCCTGTCCGGTTCCGAGGAACTTCTTGGTTCGTGCGCGCCCCTCCGCTTCGGCCTGCGCACGGCGCGCCGCCTCGGTCGCTTCGGCGCGGTATTGTGCGGCCATCAGGTTCTGGATCTGGAACTGCTGCTTGGCGGACAGCGCGAGCAACTGGTTGGTCGCTTGCTGCGCCTGCAGACCGCCTTCTGCACCTTGGGAGCGCGCGACGATCTCGTTCAGCGTGCCGGCGTCGGCCTGCACGTTGGTCACGATCTGCGACTGGACGCCCATCGCCTGCCGGAATCCCGACATCGCCGCATCGAGCCGAGCCTTGGCAGCGACAACCTGGCTGTTGCCGGTCAGCGCGTTGTTGAAGTCCTTCGGAAAGAGCTGGCTGAACTGCTGGTCCAGTCCGTCGATCCGAAAATCGATGCCCTGGGCCTGGCCCATCAGCCGATCGATCTGCTGCAGGTTCTGGGTCAGCTGCTGGAGCTGCGGGAAGTCGATGCGGCTCAAGTTCTTCGCCTGGTTGATCAGCATCGCCGCTTCGTTCTGGAGCGACTGGATCTGGTTGTTGATCTGGGTGAGCGCCCGCGCCGCGGTCAGCAAATTCTGGCTGTAGTTGGTGGGGTCGAACACGCTGATCTGCGTCTGCGCGGGCGTGCTCGCCGTGAGCGAACCGGTGTTTGGAAAAGTGCGGGCAAAAGCTCCAGCGATCGTTGAACGTGATGACGATCAGGAGCGAGGGTTCCGGATTCTGAGATTTATGGCAGCCCAGGGTCTTGCTGCCACCCCTATTCATTGTGAGCTGGGCTATCTGAGGGAGAGCGACCGGCGCAGTCTTGCCGCCTAGGCCGCCGACGCCATCTTGATGACCGGTGAGCGGATCACTCCCGCCCAAGCCGATCACATCGTGAGCCCGTACCACGCCGGTTCTCAATCGGCACCTGCCGCCGATGAGGAAGACCCGAATTGCATCAAGCTGCGCCATCAGACTCTGCACTTGGCAGATCTCACCGCAGCCGCCGCTGCGGCGACTGGCCAGCTTGGCCGCGATTTGGGGGCCGAACTGGCGGATCTAGGTCGCGACTGCTTGCCCGTGGCAACGATCGTGTCGTCCATGATCGCGCGTTCGCAAGATACTGAAATGCGGCTGGCAGCTGCCGCAGACAGCATCGCAATTCTTCGCGAGGAGGTCGCTGCTGCACGCCATGATCCTCAACGTGACGCACTGACCGGTCTCGCCAATCGTCGGGGAGTGTCCGAGGAACTCGCAGAGCGCCGTAATGGCCAGGTCGCCTCGCTAGCGATTTGCGATATCGACCGGTTCAAAACGATAAATGACCGATACGGCCATCCGGTCGGGGATCGCGTCCTCAAAGCCGTGGCTTCATCGATCGATGAGAGCTGCTTCCCCCACTTTGTCGCGCGATGGGCGGAGAGGAGTTTGTCGTCATTCTCGAGGGGTTAGCCGTGCCCGCAGCCGAAGCTGTGATTCAAAAAGCGCTGGATGCGTTGGCCGCTCGAACATTCCGAGTGCGCGAAAGCGACGAAGCACTCGGCACGATCACATTTTCGGCTGGTGTCGTGCCGTTTGGAGCGGATGGGTCGTCCGCCCTCAAGCACGCTGATGAGTTGTTATATGCCGCGAAGGCGCAAGGCCGCAATATGGTGATCTCGGCAAACGCGACTGCTATGGCCACCTGACGGGCGCGATGTAACCGATGCAAGGCTTGCACACTCCAAAGCCCCGAGAGGTTCATCGTCAACCCGATCCACCAGAAACCGGGACCAAACACCTAAATACCGAAGTCCCACTTCGGCGCTTTTTCATTATGCGGGCGGCTGATCATTAACTTTTATGATTGGTCGCTCCCAAAATAGCCCGATCGCATCACTTCCACCTGCGACAGGAACACCACCCCGGGGCGGTGTTCGAAGATGTCGGCCAGGCCGCTGGTGGCAACGGAGATGACTGCGTGCGTGCCGACGCCGACGAACATCACCAGGCCGGTTTCATCGGAAAAGATCGTGCGCGCCTGGTGGAAGCCCGTGTGGCCGAGTCCGGCGACGTCGCGGATCATCGTCCATCCGGCGACGCCGGCGTCGCGCAGCACATGTTCCACGAGCCCGCGATCTTCCGCGTGAACGACGGCTTCCAGCTTGCGCATGCTGTGGAGTTGGAGCGGTGTCGTGCGGTCGGTCATGCTTTGGTCTCCTTTTGGTCGTCGAACGCGGTGTCGCTCAGCCAACAGCGGCGCTTACCAGTCTCGGGATCGATGACGACGAGGTGAACCCATCCCCCACCGAACAGACGACGCAGGCTGGCGTGCCCCTCCACCACCGCCTTGACCCGCGCCAACGGTGCCTCGACGATCGTCAGCAGCCGTTGCGGGATGTGCGCGGGGGTTCCATCGTCGTGGAACAGCGATTGATAGGGCAGGCCGACGCACAGATCGCCGTCGTTCCCGCGCACGACACCCAGTCGCCCGATCGGGTTGTGCACGGTCTTGTCGCCCGCACCGTAACGCCGGTTATCGATGGTCGAGAACAGATATTGGCAGTTGATCCACTGCGCCACGACCATCGGCGCGGTCAAAATCGTTGCCAGCGCCTCGCCGCTCCCATCGGTGCGCCAGTCGTAGCTGTGGAGGAAGGCGCGACCGCCCAGGTCGACGTCGCGGGTCAGCGCGCGCCGTGCAACGATGAAGCTCGCATTGCCGGTCAGCCCCCATTCCGGGCGGACTTCGCCCCAATGGCTCGCGGCGATCGCACAATCCCCGGCGGGCCGCCGAAGAAATGACGCGCGCGCCTGCCGGGTGGTCTCGCCGGCTCGCCCCAGCGCCGCCTGCAGCCGCGCCAGATCAGCGTGATGACTATGGGGGAGCAGGTGCAGATCGAAGAGCGTCACCGCATCGGTGGTCGTGTTATGCTCGCCGGCGATGAACCATGTGTCGTCAGGCAAAGCGCCATCGTCGGCCAACAGGGTTTGGACCTCGGGATCGTTCAGGATCCGCGCCAGCACGCGCGCGTTGGGCGCGCCGCCGTGGCCCGCGCACGCGCCGCAATCGAGCGCGGCGGCATAGGGATTGTTCACCGTCGCGCCGCGATGCCCGGTGAGCACCACCAGCCGCGCGGTCGATCGCGACAGGCCGGTCAGCGAGAACAAGGCGCGGGCATAGCCGACCTGCTCCGCGAGCGTCAGCCCGCCACACCCGCCCTCGGTCGCATGCAGCGACGGTGCGAGCGCGGTCCCCGCCCCTCGCCACCGCGCGCCGATACGCGCGGCCACCTTCGGCAACAGGGTATTGAGCATCATCAGCGCGGCGCTCAACGGACCGGCCGCTTCCGCGGTGGTGAACGTGGTCGCGCTCCCCGTCTTCAGATTAGCGAACAAATCCGCCGCCGCATGCGCCCGCGTCCGCGCGCGGCGTTCGCGCCGTGCGTCCTCGGCTCGACCCGCAACCGGCGCGAGCGCGAGATCATGTTGCGGCGCGACGAGCACCGGCAATTGCCGAACCCTGGGTTCGCCGGGCGGGTGGATCGCGATTGGCAGACCGAAGAAGCCGGCATAACCGTAGGTGTCGTGATGACCCTCCGCCTCGATCGCGCGGCGGATCGGTTCCGACCGCACGTCGATGCAGAAAACTAGTTGCGTGTCGGGACGGGCGGTAACCGCATTCATCTGCGCTTCGGCGAGCGGCAGATCGGCGAGCAGGCGATCGCGATAACCCCGTTCGGCGGCGATCTGGAACATCAACCCCAGTTCGGCCTCGTCGATACCCGCCGCCTGCGCAAGCGCCGGGCCGCCGTCTGCGGGGTTGAACGTGAAATGACGCGCGAGCGCCAGCTCCACCGCGAGTTGGCGGGGGGCAGGCGTCGCGGCGGCCATAGGGGGGCTGGCGCGCTCCATTAGCAGCCAGAGCGCGAGCAAGTCCGCCATCGTCGCGGGGGCCTCGACGCGATCCGCCGGATCGGCATGGTTCAGTCGCCAGCGAATATGCCCCGCCCAACCTGGCAGGCGAGCGACGAGCCGGGTCAGCACGTCGCGCCGGTCACTTGCTGCGACGCCTAGCGCATCGAGGCTTTCCGCCACGGCGACAACCGGGTCCGCGGATGCGGCATCGAGCAGCGGCACGGCGTCGGGCCCCAAGCCGACAAAGTCGACGTCATGACGGAGCAATGCGGTGACCGCGCGCCAGAGGCCACCCTCGCGACCGGACAGCGCTGCCCCGGCCTGACCGCGGTCGAAAAACGCGCCGCACCATTTGGCGATCAACGCCGCGACCGGATCCTCTCTGTCGGTCGGTTCGGGCACCACCGGCAGGTCGAACGCGCGCGCCATCACGCAATCGACGAGCGTGACGTTGGGACCTAGCAGTTCGAACGCCGCGGTGAATCCACCGAGCCGTTCCACCGCCACCTGCTGCACCTGCTGTCGGTCGACGACGCCGGCCGCGACTAGCCGCCGCCACAGCGGCAACGGCAACGCCGCACGCGCGCTAAACAGCCGTGCGCCCTCGCGCAGCGCCACTTCGAACGGCTGGTCTTCGAGACCGGCGAGCGGGTTGACGGCGATCGCGCCGTCGAGCGGCCAGAGCGGCGGCACCGCCCGCGCCGCCAGCGCGATCAACAATTCGGTTTGGGGACGACGCGCGCCGGTGGCCGCGGGCCTGGTGAGGTCGGTGGTCAGCAATGGGGTCATGGGTCAGGCGCTCCCAGGGAATCGACCGGCGTTAAGCAGCCGGACGTAAAGGGCGGCGGGCAGCGCCACGCCGATGATTTGCCTGCGGATCTGAAACGCCCAGCAGAACAGAAATATCGCCGCGACGATCCCCGGTAGCCAGATACCGCCCGGTGCCACGCCGAGCGGCCGGGCCAGCGCCGTGTCGATCGCGGTTACCCCTGCGGCATAGACCGCTACGACACCGACGGCACCGATCGCGAGCCAGCCCGCCCCCGGTCCGCGCGCGACCCGCGTGGCGGTTACGACCCCCGTCGCGATGGCGAGCAGGAGCGGCAGCGCAACTGGCGCGGGAACCCCGACGGCCAACATGGCGATCCCGGCCAGCGCGGAAGCCGCGATCGTGACGATGACGCCCGCCGGGCGAAGCGGTGCCAATGCCGCCGCGCGCAGGCCGCCAATGGCGGAACCAGACCCCAGAAACAGCCACGCCTTGAACAATCCATGCGCGACCAGGTGCCAGAGCGCGGCGGCATAGCCCCCGAGCCCACAGGTGAGCACCATGAAGCCCATTTGCGCGATGGTTGATCCCGCCAGACCCGTCTTGATATCGGGCCGGACGAGCAGGATGCCGGTGCCCCACAGCGCCGCGATCAGTCCCGCGGCGACCGCCCCGACCTGGACCAGCGGCGCGGCCTCGATCGTGGGCGCGAAGCGGATCAGCACGAACCCGCCGGCATTGACCAACCCGGCGTGCATCAACGCGGACACGGGGGTCGGCGCGGTCATCGATCCGAGCAACCAACCCGAGAAGGGTGGCAGCGCCGACCGCGCCATCGCGGCCATCAGTATCAGCAACGCCGCGAGGGTAACGTAGGGCTGACCGAGCGAGGCGCTGGCCGCAATCATCACCGCCAGATCAAGCGTATGCGCGTGCAAGGCCAGCATGACCAACGCGACCAGAAGCGCCGTATCGCCGACGGTGAACGATCGGCTAGCCCGCCGCTCTGCGTATGCGGCGGCCTGCCAATCTGATACGTGACCGATCAACTTGGCGAGCAGTTGCCCACTCGCCAGCCACGCCGCCGCGAACAGCAGCACGTTGCGGCTCGCCACGAACGCGCACACACTGGCGGCGAGCAGCACGACCTGCACCGCATAGGCTCGACGGCGCGGGTCCGCGCGCAAATAACGGGTAGAAAAGCTCATGACGATCGCAGCCACGAAGCTGGTCAGCAGCACGAGAACGATCGCCAGCCCATTGCGATCGGGGAGCAACCCGCTGATCGCCAGTGCTGCCAGAACGACGCCCGCACCGACCACCGTCCACAGCCCGATCGCCGCCACCCAAATCGCGCGCCGTTCGGGCACGAGTGCTGCCGTCGCAGCGACCGCCAGCGCCATGTAGGCGGGAACGAGAGTCCAGGTCATCGGCCAGGTCATGGTGGGGCGTCCTTTCGGTACCCGCTCCTCGCCGGTTCGACAGTCATTGGCCAAACGAGTTATGTTGCTTCCAGCGATAAGTTTCGTAAATGATACTGATGCCCGTCCGAAACCTCGACTTCGATCTCTTGCGGACGTTCGTCGCAATCGCGGACACCGGCAGCTTCACCCGGGCTGGGGAACGCGTCGGCCGGACCCAGTCCGCGATCAGCCTTCAGGTGCGTCGTCTTGAGGAGGCGGTGGGGACCGCGATCTTAACGCGCGGCCCCCGTCTCGCGCCGACACTGACGTCGACGGGCGAAACGTTGCTCGGCCACGCGCGGCAGATGCTGCGGATGCACGATGCTGCGCTGGGTGACCTGCGCGAGCCCGAGGTCGCCGGACTGGTCCGGCTCGGCGTTCCCGAGGATTTCGCGACCGCGCATCTGCCCGCGGTCCTGGCAAGCTTCACCGAGGCACACCCGCGTGTCGATCTTGAGGTGACGTGCGATCTCACCTTGAACCTGCAACTGGGATTTCGCGACGGGGGGTTCGATCTCGTGCTCGTGAAGCGCGAGCCCGACGTGACGATCCATGGCCAACGCGTGTGGCGCGAACCATTGGTCTGGGTCGCGCGCGATACCTCGTGCGTGCCGCGCGAGGGTCCGCTGCCGCTCATCGCCTCGCCGCTCCCGTGCGTCTATCGCCGCCGCGCCACCGCCGCGCTCGAGGCCGCGGGCCGCAGCTGGCGGGTCGCGTACACGTCGACCAGCCTGGCAGGAACACAGGCCGCGGTCCGCGCGGGGCTCGGCGTTGCGGTGCTGCCGCAAGAGATGTGCCCCGCCATGCTGCGTCCGCTGGGGCCGGACAGCGGCCTGCCCCTGCTCCGCGACACCGAAATCGCGCTGATCGTATCGGCAGGCGCGTCACCGACCGCACATCGCTTTGCGCAACATATCACAGCAGCGTTGGAGCGGGGGTAAGGCCAAGTTGATAACGCACGGCCAATTCGGCTGATAGATGCCGCTTCACTCACATAGAGAAGCTGACCGTTCGTTACTGACTCGAATTACGCTTAGACGATAAAGCGGTGGTGGCGATCATCCACCGACCGTTGCCGTCGCCGTTGATTTCCGCACATTAGCCGGGGGTATGACGCGTATCGTCGCGGCATATTCCGCAATCAGTACGAAAACCCAGAATTCGGTTCCGGCCCATTTTCTCGCGGCAATGGCTTCAATCACACTGAAGACGAGCAACCCGACACTGAGCATGCGGAATATCAACAGGCTCGTAGTCGGGCTATCTGCTCGGCGAGACGCGGTAAACATCATGATCAGGCTCAGCGCGCCCCACAGCAGAGACGAGAACAATGTGTCCGCCCGGTAGAATCCGTCCAACGCCGTGATGAACCAGAACAAGCGCGCTATCGCGAATTGGCTCTGCCTCGTCAGTTGGCAAAGCTTGATGATTGGCGGGATGAACAGAGTTCGCCCGACCCAACGATCGATTGTGATCAAGAGCATGACAGCGAGATAGGTCCTTCGGCGGCCCATGCCACCCCTGCCGAGGACGAACTATAGATAGACGATGAGCATTGACGCAGCCTAACATTTCAAATTCCGCGGCTCGCATTTGTCGCGCGAAACCGGGAAAACCGCGCAAGACTAGAGGATTCGACCCGCGCCCGATAGGGGATGCAGCATTATCGTGGCCGGATGGTAGGATGGGGGATGGCAAATGACGCGACCAAGAACGGACTGGCAGAGGATCGGACCGATCTGGCGGAGGACAGGACGCTCCTTGCAAACGAGCGTACCTTTAGCGGGTGGGCACGAACCGCGATGGCGTCGATCGGCATAGGCATCGGCTTCAACGCGCTGTTCCAGCCAGTCGAGCTCACCTGGGTTGCCAAGGCGATCGCGACGCTCTTCATCCTGCTCGGCATCTTCCTGGTGATCGCCGCCGAGCGCCGGGCCTGCGGCGGCCAGACCCGGCTCACCGCGCATAAAGTTGAAGATGTCCGCACCACCAACTTCAAGATTATGGCGACCGCGATTACGGTCGGGGCCAGCGCTCTGATCGCGGCGCTCTGGTGGCTCGCCTGATCGATCTCCGCCGACGCGTGCGGCCATCCAGGGCTGGCGATACCCTTGCTACGGTCGGGCGCGCATGATCGGCTTGCCGTCCGCGCATGCCGCCGCCGCGATCGCGATGACTGCGGCGATGTTCTACGGGTTCGCCGCCGGGCGGCTCAAGATCGAGATTATCTCATTGCTGACGATCAGCGTTATCGCGCTTGGGCTCTACTCGTTTCCATTGCCCGGCCAGCGTCCCACCGACGGGCTCAAACTCGCGTTCGAGGGGTTCGGCCATTATGCACTGATCACGATCTGCGCGCTGATGGTGATGGGTCGCGGACTGGTGGCGACCGGCGCGCTCGAGCCCGCCGCGCGCGTGCTGACGCGGGTGTGGCGGCTCAACAAGGCGCTGGGGTTCCTTCTTACGCTCGTGCTCGCGATGTTAATGAGCATGCTCGTCAACGACACGCCGGTGCTGGTGCTGTTGCTGCCGATCCTGGTGACGCTGGCGACGCGCGGCGGCATGCCCGCGTCCAAGACCCTGATTCCGGTCAACAGCGCGGTGCTGATTGGCGGGATGTCGACTACGATCGGTACATCGACGAACCTGTTGGTGGTCTCGATCGCGAGCGACATGGGTTTGCCCCCGATGAGCGTGTTCCACTTTACCCCGCTCGTCCTGGTCGCTGCGGCGGTCGCATTACCGTTCATCTGGCTGGTGATGCCCCATCTTCTCCCCGATAATTCGAAGGAGGCGGGGCATGCGCCGATGCGATTTCTGGCGGAACTCAGGCTGGGCGTGGGCTCGTCGGCGGTGGGACGGACGCCGCGCGCGGCGTTGCGCGCGTTCGGTGAAGATGTCGACATGCTCGATGATCCCGAGCGGATATTGGCCGTCGACGACCGGATCATTGTACTGGCGGCACACGAGACGCTCGAAGACGTCATGCGCACAATCGGAGCGGCGACCGCACCGGCCTTGCTGCTGGAGCGCCTTCACGCCGGTGCGCGCGCGACCGGCGAGGACCTGGCGGTGGTCGAGCTCGCGATCGCGGCGGATTCCGGGCTGATCGGAAAGCGCATCGCCACCTCCGGCATCGCGGAGACGCACGATGTCGCGATCATCGGTGTTCACCATCGGAATGCGTCCTGGGCGGATCCCGCGCCGTCCGACAGCGAAGCAATGATGACCGAAGGCGACATCCTGCTCGCCACCGGCACGCTGACCGAGATCACCCGCCTGGCGCGGGCCGAAAGCCTGCTGGTGCTCGATGGCGTGAAGGAAGTCTCGCGCACCCGCAAAGCGTCGCTCGCGCTCGCCATCATGGGTGTATCTGTTGCGCTCGCGAGCACCGGCCTGATGCCGATCGCGATCAGCGCGCTCGGCGGCGCAATCCTGATGTTCGTGACCGGATGCGTCCGCTTCGATAAGGTCGGGCGGGCATTGTCGGCGCGGGTCATCGTGCTCGTCGCCGCCAGCATTGCGGTCGGGAGGGTCGTTCTGGAAAGTGGCGCCGCCGACTGGCTGAGCCAGGCAATCGCGCTTGGGTTGGTCCATCTTCCCGCCGGTGGCGTGATGGCAGCCGTTATGTTGTTCATGACGATCCTGACCAACTTCGCGTCAAACACCACCGCTGCGGCGGTGGGCACCCCGATCGCGTTCAGCCTCGCGCACCAATTATCGATCCCGGTCGAACCCCTCGTGCTCGCGGTCCTGTTCGGCTGCAACCTCTGCTACGCGACACCGGTCGCTTATCAGACCAACATGCTGATCATGTCGGCGGGCGATTACCGGTTCGGCGACTACACCCGCACCGGATTGCCGCTCGTGGCGATCATGATCGTCACGCTGTCGGGACTTCTGGTTTATCGGTATGGGCTTTTCTGACCAGTGAGCCACCCCGAGTTTCGGCTCCGGCTGCTGGAAGTTCCCATCGCACTAATTGACGAATAACTAGTGGCATCAAATTGATGGTTTAAATCCATCGAGGTCCAAGGCTTCCCAGATGTCTCGATGGTGCTATTGATGGTTCTGGTGATACCTGCTGGAAAATTACGGATATACTTCAGTAGCTTGGGTGACGGCGTCAATCCCTCTTCTGGGTACCATCTTCCGAAATCCGCAGAAAAGCGTGGTTTGGGGTAACCCCATTGAGGACTGTCTGAGAACCATTTTCGCTCGTCGGCGGCGTTGAGCCAAATTTCGGTCACACTCTTCCTCAAGACGAGCGGTCGGAAGCGTCGGTCCTGGGCTGGCGTCGAGTCTTGGCATAGAGCGTAGGCAGCACGAACAGCGTCAGCAGCGTCGCCGACAGCAAGCCGCCAATCACAACAGTCGCCAGCGGCTTTTGCACTTCGGCGCCGGCACCATGACCCAGGGCCATCGGTAGAAATCCCAGGCTGGCGACGAGCGCGGTCATCGCAACCGGGCGCAGGCGAGCGATCGCGCCTTCGCGCGCGGCGACGGCCGCTTCTTGACCGTCGGCCACCAGCTGCTGGATCGACGTCAGCATTACAAGCCCGTTGAGAACCGCGATGCCCGACAGCGCGATAAAACCGACTGCAGCCGATATCGAGAACGGCATTCCTCGCAGCAGTAGCGCAACCGCGCCGCCGACCAGGGCGAGCGGGACGCCAGTGAATACGATCGCCGCGTCGCGCATGCTGCGCAGCGCGCCGTAGAGCAGCAGCAGGATCAGCGCGAAGCAGACCGGCAGCACCAACGCCAGCCGGTCGCGCGCCGACGCCAGATTTTCGAACTGACCGCCCCATTCGAGCCAGATGCCGGCGGGCAGCTGGACATCGCGCGCGATCGCCGCTTGGGCGTCGTTCACTACGCTCTGCGCGTCGCGGCCGCGCACGTTGGCCTGAACAACCACGCGCCGCTTGCCGTGCTCGCGGCTGATCTGGTTGAGGCCGTCGGCGACGCCGATCCCGGCCACGCTCGCAAGCGGCACGAACGCACCCGCCGGTGTCGGCACCGGCGTGCGGCCCAGCGCGTCGAGGTTTGCGCGGGTCGCGTCGTCGAGGCGGACGACCACCGGGAAGCTGCGATCGCCCTCGAAGATGCGCCCCGCCTCGCGGCCCCCCACCGCTGTGGCGACAGTGTCTGCCACATCCTGCGCCGTCACGCCGAGACGGGCGGCGCGGTCCTGATCGTAAGCGATATCGAGCATCGGCAGCCCCTCGGTCTGCTCGACCTTGACGTCCTGCGCGCCCGGTACGCCGCGTAACACGCCGGCGATCTGCGCGGCGGTGGCGTTCATCCCGGCGAAATCGTCGCCGAAGACCTTGATCGCCACGTCGGATCGCACCCCCGCAATCAGTTCGTTGAACCGCATCTGGATCGGCTGGGTCACCTCGTAGGCGTGGCCGGGTACCTTCGCGAGCCGCGCCTCGATGCGCGCGACGACATCGGCCTTGGCTGCGGACGGATCGGGCCATTCACCGCGTGTCTTCAGCATAATGAAGGTATCGGTGGCATTGGGCGGCATCGGATCGGCGGCCACTTCAGCGGTCCCGGTGCGCGAGAAGACGGTGCGGATTTCGGGCATATCGGCGAGCGCTCGTTCGATCTGCGCCTGCATCTTCTGGCTCTGTTCGACTGATGTACCAGGCACCCGGAACGCGGAAACCAGCACGTCGCCTTCGTCGAGTTGGGGCAGGAACTCCTGACCGAGACTGGCGAACGCCACGCCGCCGAGCAGCACGGCGCCAAGCGCGACGCTGATGATCGTCTTCGGCCGGGCGAACGCACGGTCTAGACCACGTTCGTAGCGCGGTCGCAGCCAGCCGAGGATGCTGCTCTCTCCCTCCGCGACCGGTTCGGACAGCCAGATTGCGATCGCCGCTGGAACGAAGGTGAGCGACAGCACGAACGCGCAGGCGAGCGCGATGATGACGGTCAGCGCCATAGGCTCGAAGGTGCGGCCTTCGACGCCGGTCAGCGTCAGCAGCGGAACGTAGACGAGGATGACGATCGCCTGACCGTAGACCGTGGGGCGGATCATCTCCCGCGCAGCAGCGGCGACCGTCTCCAGTCGTTCGGCCAGGATCAGAGGCCGGCCGGTCGCGTGCTGGCGCTCGGCCATTCGGCGCAGCGCGTTTTCGACGATGATGACCGCACCATCGACGATCAGGCCGAAGTCGAGCGCGCCAAGGCTCATCAGGTTCGCCGACACGCCGACGTTGAGCATCCCGAATCCGGTGATGAGCATCGTGATCGGGATGACCAGCGCGGCGATCAGCGCGGCGCGGAAGTTGCCGAGCATGAGAAACAGCACCGCGATCACCAGCAGCGCGCCTTCGGCCAGGTTACGCGTCACCGTGGCGATCGTCGCATCGACCAGCGTGGTGCGGTCGAGCACCGTCTCGATCACGATGTCGCGCGGCAGGGATGGGGCAATCGCCTTGAGCTTGGTATCGACCCCGGATGATACGGTGCGGCTGTTTTCGCCGATCCGCATGATCGCTGTCCCGGTGATGACCTCGCGACCATTCTCCGAACCCGCGCCCATCCGGATGCCCTGGCCGAGCCGGACCTCGGCGACCTGAGCCACCGTGATCGGCACCCCCTCGCGCGTCGCGATGATCCGGCCGCGAAGCTGGGCTAGGCTGCGGATGCGCGCATCGGCGCGAACCGCCAGTCCTTCGCCATTACGGTTCACGGTGCCGCCGCCGGTCGCGACGTTGTTGCGCTCGAGTGCGGTGGCGAGGTCGGCCAGGCTCAGCCTGAGTGCGGCCAACCGCTGCACGTCCGGGACGACGAGATATTCCTTCTCGAACCCGCCGAGCGAGTCGATCCCGGCGACGCCCGCTACCCCCTTGATCTGCGGCGCGACGATCCAGTCCTGCACCGTGTGGAGGTACGTCGCCTTGTCGGCTTCGCTCGCCAGCCGGTCACCTTCGGGAGTGATATAGCTGTCGTCGGGCTGCAGCCCGGGCTCGCCCGGCCGATGCGCCGCGTGCGCGCGTTCGGCGTAGCGCAAGGTCCAGATATAGACCTCGCCCAGCCCGGTAGCGATCGGCCCCATCGTCGGCGTCACGCCGGTGGGAAGCGCTTCCTGCGCCGCGGTCAGCCGCTCCTGAACCTGCGCCCGCGCGAAATAGATGTCGGTGGGATCGGTGAACACCGCGGTCACCTGCGCGAAGCCGTTGCGGCTGAGCGAGCGCGTGCTTTCCAGCCCCTTTATCCCGGCGAGCGCGGTTTCGATCGGGAAGGCGACCTGTTTCTCTATCAGTTCAGGCGACAGCGCCGGGGCAAGCACGTTCACCTGCACCTGGTTGTTCGTAATGTCAGGGACAGCATCGATCGGCAGCCGCGACAGGCTGACTCCGCCGATGATCGCGGCGATCGCGGTCAGCAGCATGACCAGCCAGCGCCGGCCCACCGCCCAGGTGACGACGCGGTCGATCATTCTTCGTGCCCGGCTTCGGCC
The DNA here is from genome assembly GCA_030854075.1 of Pseudomonadota bacterium. Classification (GTDB taxonomy): domain Bacteria; phylum Pseudomonadota; class Alphaproteobacteria; order Sphingomonadales; family Sphingomonadaceae; genus Sphingomonas. The sequence continues at coordinate 2,849 of JALYTW010000001.1, read as the reverse complement.
GCGCCGAGCGTGGATTTCACTATGAAGCTGTTCGCGGCGGCGATCCGCTCTCGGCCGGTGAGACCGCGCGTCACGGTCACCATGTCACCGTCCTGCCGCCCAAGGGTCACCGGCATGACGCGAAAGCCGGTCGTCGTGCGGGCGAAAACGACGGTGCGTCCTTCGACCGTCTGGACGGCGGTGCTCGGCACCCGGATCGTACCGTCGCCGACGCCGGGAAGCTGGATCGCGGCCGTCACCGATTCGCCGACGCGCCACTGGCCGGAACGGTTGTCGAGCCGGGCGATGGCCGGCACCAGTCGCGTTTCGGGATCGAGCGCGGGCGATACGAACGCGATCCGGGCGCTCGCCTGACGGCCCGGCGCCGTCACCGTCGCCGTGGCGCCGGGCCGCACCCGGCCGGCGTCGGCGGGTTGCAACGCAAGCGACAGCGACACCACAGACAGATTAGCGACCCGATACAGTTCGGCGTCGGCGGCGACGGTCTGGCCAAGCATGACCGGTCGCGCGATCACCTGGCCAGAGATCGGCGCGGCGATACCCAGTCGGTTCAAGCCGCCGCCGCCCGCGCCCGCCGCAGCGACCTGCTGCTGCGCCAGACGGTAAGCGATCCGCGCTTCGGTCGCGGCGGTGCGGGCGGCGATCAGGTCCTGTTCCGGGGACACCCGCTCGGCGAACAGGCGGCGCTCGCGCGCATAATTGCTCTCGGCCAGCGCCAGCCGCGCCTGCGCCGCCTCGACCTCACCTTTGAGCTGGGCGACTTCGCGACTTTCGATGATCGCCAGCGTCTGGCCGCGCCCCACCGCTTCGCCCAAATTGCGGTTCAGCGCGACAACCCGCCCGCCGATCGCCGCCGAGACGACCTGGGTGGCCTGTGGATCGCCCTCGATGGTCGCGGGCAACTCGATGGCACCCGCGCTGCCGCCGATGGTCGGGCTGGCGAGTTCGATCCCGGCGGTCGCAATCTGTTGCGCGGACAGCATGACCACGCCTTCCTCACCGTGGGTCTCCTCGGTCGGTTCGACGGTGTTCTCTACCTTGGCGCCGTTGCCGCACGCCGACAGCACAAGAAGAAATGCCAGTGCGGCAATCGGGCGGGTCATCGCGGGGTCTCCATGAGCGGCGCGCGGGCAGAGAGTCGCTCCAGCCGAGCACGGGCGTCGTGATAGGCGCTCAGCGCATCGACATCTGCGATCCGGGTATCGGCCAGCGTGCGCTCGGCGTCGAGCAGGTCGAGCTGTCCGAACTTGCCTTCGCGATAGCCGATCCGGGCGATCCGCGCTCCCTCCTGCGCCGCGGCGAGCGCCGGGCCGGCGGTGGCGCGCGCTGTGGTCAGCGCGTTGGCGGCCTCGGCTTGGACATCCGCGATCGCCTGTTCGACGTCCAGTGCGATGACGCGGCGTTGCGCGTCGGCCCGAGTCCGTTCGGCGGTGGCCTGGGCCACGGCCGCGTTGCCGGAATTGAACAGCGGGATCGGTATCGAAACGCTGAACACGGCCGCAGTATCGTTGGTCGCCTCAAGTCGCCGCAGCGCCGGGCCGACGCTCAGATCGGGCACGCGGTTGGCGCGCGCCAGCCGGATGTCGGCGTCGGCTACGGTCAGGTCGGCGTCCGCTGCGGCGAGCGCAAGCGTGCCATCGGCGCGAACAGGATTCGCCGGACCATAGGTCGTTTCTGGAATCCGATCGAGCAGCCCGGCGTCGAGTGGCCCGTCGATCGGACGACCGATCCTGCGCGTCAGATTCGCGCGCGCGGTGTCGGCAAGTCGCGTTAGCCGTTCCAGATTCGCATCTGCGTTGACCCGCGCCACCTCCGCGCGTTGTTCCTCCAGCGGTGACGCTCGACCGGCCCGCACCCGCACATGTGCCACGCGCGATGCCTCGCCCGCGATCCGCACCTGGTCGCGGGCATTGGTCAGCCTTCGCTCGGCTGCGACCGCGCCGATGTAGAGCTGGGTCACCTGGAGGCGGACGTCGGCGGCGGTGATTGCCGCTCGCAACTCGGCGCGCGACAGTTGGGCCTCGGCCACCGCGACCCGCGCGCCGCGTTTACCGCCCAACTCGATCGGGATCGCAAAGCCCACGGTGGTCTCGGCGCTCCGAACGCCGCTGTAGGGGCCGCTCCCGATAACGTTCTCGACCTGGCCCTGCGCGCCCGGATTGGGCCGCAGTCCAGCGACCGTTCGCCCCGCCCGTGCTGCCGCCACGTCGGCCGAAGCGGCTTCGGACGCTGGCGCCGATCCACCGGCAGCCGCGACTGCCTGGTCCAGCGTCAGCCCCGGCTGAGACTGCACCGACTGCGCTGTTGCGATGCCCGGCATCGCGATCGCCAACGCTGCGACGATCATCCTCATCGCAGCGCCTCCGGCGATACGGCCCGCGCCTCACGCCAGGCTGGAATGGCTTCTGCCAACACCCGCCACGCCGAGCGCAGAAAAATGATCGCGATGATCCCGCCAACCGCGATATCCGGCCACGCCGATCCGGTCGCTGCCACCAGTCCGGCCGCGACCAGCACGCTAATGTTCGAAGCCACGTCGTTGCGCGAGCATTCGAACGTGCTCGACATATTCACGCTCTCGCGCCGGAAACGCCACAGCAGCACCAGACAGATCAGGTTGGCGATCAGCGCCATGCTGCCGAAGATGAGCATCAGCGTCGAAGACGGCGGCACCCCGTTCACGATCTTGTCGATGATCTCGATGACGATCGCGATCCCGAATAGCAGGATGATCCCACCCTTCGCTAGCGCCGCCCCGGCTTCCCATCGGGGGCCACGGCTGAGAGCATACAGGCTGAGCGCGTAGACGACCGCGTCGCCGAACATATCGACAGAATCCGCCATTAGCG
>JALYTW010000161.1 GCA_030854075.1 Pseudomonadota bacterium | reverse complement strand
GCCCAGCTTCCTCGGCGATCCGCGCGTGAAAGACGACCTGCAGTAGCAGATCGCCGAGTTCGTCCTTGAGGTCGGCCATATCGTCGCGCTCGATCGCGTCGGCGACCTCATAGGCTTCCTCGATCGTATACGGTGCGATCGTCGAGAAGGTCTGCGCGACATCCCAGGCGCAGCCGCGCTCCGGATCGCGCAATCGCGCCATGATCGCGACCAGCCGCTCAATCATGCGAAGCGCCGATCAGGGGAGGACAGCAAAAGCCGCTCGCTGAGCTCGCATATCAAGTCGATAATATACATTATGTAAAATATTATTCCCGTTATGGAGTAAGGATGAGGGTGCCCTTCTCGACCCGCCAAGACGTCAGGCGGGACAGGAAGTTCATCCCCAACAGGTCGAGATCGCCCGCGGCGGGCGATACCACCACGCCCAGGTCGTCGATCGCAATGCTGCCGACGACGACGTGCCTGGCGGTCGCGCTTTGCGCGCTGATCGTGCCGTTGGCGGTCTCGAGCAGCACCGGAAACGGGCTTTTCCCGGTATCCAATCCAGCCGCGCGTGCGGTCGCGACCGACAACGCCGTCGTCGTCGCTCCGCTATCGATCAGCATTCGCCGCGATACGCCATCGATCGTCACGTCCGCCCAGAAATGGCCGTCGTGCGCCATCTGGATGCGGGTTTCGCTCCCCGTTGTCCGCTGGTCGCTGAATAGCGTTGTAAGTCCCTCGAAGCGGGAACGTTGGCTGACCAGCAACAGCGCCATGCCGAAAATCGCCAGCCACGCGAGCGCCATCGTCGCGGTGCGGGCGATCGGCAGTCGCCGCGCGAACAGCGCCGATAGCGGCAGCAGCAGGAACAGCCCGTAGAACACGACATCCGCGACACGCGCGCCGCTCATCGCGGCAGGACCAATCCGTCATACCCCGGTTCGACGCCATCGGGCAGTTCGGCGCACAGCGTCGCATAATCCATCGTATGATCCATGTGGACCAGCGCAGTCTGCCTCGGCGCAAAGCGTTCGACCCAGCCGATCACCGTAGCGAGGTCAGGATGTGTCGGATGCGGCGCACGGCGCAGGGCGTCGACAATCCAGACGTCCAGACCCTGATACAGAGACGCCATATCCGTTGTCATCTCGTTGAAATCGGTGGCGTAACCGATCGCGACGCCATCCGCCTCGAACCGCAGGCCAACCGAATGGATCGAGCCATGCGGCTGATCGACCGCGGTGATCGCGACGCCGCCGATCGTCAATCGATCGGGCAATGCCGCCGCGGCGATCGTCGGTGGATACCCGTCGCGCCCGGCAAAGGCATAGGCGAAGCGATCGGTCAGCGCGGCGAGCGTGTCGGGCCGCGCGTAGCCCGCGACCGGCGCGCGAAGCGCGTGGTAGACCTGGCGGAGATCGTCGATGCCATGGCAGTGATCGGCATGGTCATGCGTCCAGATGACCGCGTCGATCGTCGCGATGTCGGCGGCGAGAAATTGCTCGCGCATGTCGGGACTCGTGTCGATCAGGATGCGGGTGTCGCGATGTTCGACCAGGATCGACGAGCGCAGCCGCCGGTTGCGTGGCTCGGCCGGATCGCACGCGCCCCAGTCGTTGCCAATCCGGGGGACACCCGACGAGGTGCCCGATCCCAGGATCCGGACTTTCACGCGCGCGCCTTGGAAAACAACTTAAAGAAGTTGTCTGAAGTTTGCGCGGTAAGACTCTGGTAGTCTTCACCGCGTAAGGTGGAGAGGAATCTCGCTGTGTCCGCGACGAAGGCGGGTTCACCGCTCTTGCCGCGATGCGGGACGGGGGCGAGGAACGGCGCGTCGGTCTCGATCAGCAGTCGCTCTAGCGGCAGGCGCGCCGCGGTGTCCTGCAGATCCTTCGCGTTCTTGAACGTCACGATCCCCGATATCGATATATAACAGCCGAGCTCCAGCGCCCGGTCGGCGAACGCGCCGCTCGCGGTGAAGCAATGGATCACCGCGGGAAACGCCCCCTTCCCCATCTCATCGGCAAGTATCGCGAGCGTGTCTTCCTCGGCGTCGCGGGTGTGGACGATGAGCGGCAGCCCGGTTTCGCGCGCGGCAGCGATGTGGATCCGGAAACTCGCCTGTTGGCGGGTGCGATCGGAATGGTCGTAATAATAATCCAGCCCGCTTTCGCCGATCCCGACGACGCGCGGATGCGCGGCGCGCGCGACCAATGTAGCGGTATCGACGTCGGGATGCTGATCGGCCTCATGCGGATGCACCCCGATCGATGCCCAGACATCGGGCTCGCGCTCGGCGGTCGCGATCACCTCGTCCCATTCGCGTTCGCGGGTCGAGATGTTGAGCATCGCGGTAACCCCCGCGGCGCGCGCGCGAGAGAGAATCTCGGGTTGCTGCTCCGCCATCCCCTTGTAGTTGAGGTGACAATGGCTGTCGGCGAGCATCAGGCGGCCTCGACCGGCAGTTCGAGCCGCGGGAAGATCGGGGTCGGCGGCGCGATCCGGAATCCGCTGGCAACGATCGCGTCGTACCAGCCGTCATCGTCGATCGCCGCATGATCGCGCGCATCGGCGCCGAGCTGATCGAGCACCTTGCCCGCCGATTGCGGCACGACCGGCAGGATCGCGATCGCAAGCATCCGGATCGCGCGGACCAGGGTGCGCAGCACCGCGTGCATCCGCTCGGGATCGGTCTTGCGCAACGCCCAGGGCGCCTGCGCATCGATATATTGGTTGCACGCGAAGACCCCGCGCATCCAGGCCTCGATCCCCTGCGAGAGCGACAGGTCGGTGAACCCAGCCTTCAGCGCGGCACATGCCACGACGACCTCCTCGATCACCATGCCATCGGCCTCGTCGGGCCTGCCGGTGTCGGGAAAAGCACCCTCCAGGTTCTTGGCAATGAACGACAATGTCCGTTGGGCGAGGTTGCCGAAGCTGTTGGCGAGTTCGGCATTGACCCGTGTCACGATCGCTTCGGGCGAATAGCTGCCGTCATGCCCGAAACTGACATCGCGCAGCAGGAAATACCGCAGCGCATCGACCCCGAACGCCTTCGCGAGGTCGTCTGGATCGACGACGTTGCCAAGCGATTTCGACATTTTTTCACCGCGTTGCAGGACGAAGCCGTGGCCGAACACGGTCTTGGGCAATTCGATTCCCGCCGACAACAGGAAGGCGGGCCAATAGACCGCGTGGAAGCGGACGATATCCTTGCCGATCAGGTGGATATCGGCGGGCCAGTAGCGCCAGTCATCGCGCTTCCCCGGGTAACCCGCGCCGGTCAGATAATTGGTCAGCGCATCGACCCACACATACATCACATGGCCGTCGCTGCCCGGCACGGGCACGCCCCAGTCGAAACTGGTGCGCGATACCGACAGGTCGGACAGCCCCCCTTCGACGAACCGGACAATCTCGTTGCGGCGGCCCTCGGGACGAATGAAATCCGGCTCTGCGGCGTAATGGTCGAGCAGCGGCTGCTGGTAATTCGACAGACGGAAGAACCAGCTTTCCTCGGCGGTCCATTCGACCGGGGTGCCTTGCGGCGACAGTCGGGCATCGCCCTCCCCGGTCAGTTCCTTTTCGTCATAATAGGCTTCGTCGCGGACCGAATACCAGCCTTCGTAGCGACTCAGATACAGGTCGCCCTTGGCCTCCATCGCGCGCCAGATCGCCTGGCTCGCGGCGTAGTGATCGGGTTCGGTGGTGCGAATGAAACGATCATAGGAGATATTCAGATTGTCGCACATCGCTTTGAAACAGGACGACATCTCCGCGGCGAGCTCGGCGACCGGTTGACCCGTATCCCGCGCGGTCTGGACCATCTTGAGGCCGTGTTCGTCGGTGCCCGTCTGGAACCGCACGTCGCGCCCCGCCTGGCGGTGGAAGCGCGCGATGGCATCCGCCGCAATCGCCTCATAGGCGTGGCCGATATGCGGGCGGCCATTGGGATAGCTGATCGCGGTGGTGATATAAAACGGGTCGCCCATGCCCGCGCGTCTAGATCATCGTCGCGGCGAGGTGAAGCCTGACGTCAGCGCAGCCGCGCGACGATCCCCGCCATTTCGAACACGGTCGCCTGCTGATCGAGCGTTAGCCCCAGCGCCGCCGCGGCCAGATCGCGCGCCGCCGCATGTGCGTCGAGCGCGGTCTTGAGCCGGTCGCCCGATCGATCCCGCGCCGCGCGTGCGATCAGCGCGGGCGCGCGCTCCAGGAATGCCTGATACCGCGCGGTCGCGGTCTTGCCCGCCAGTGCCTTGGCCAGCTTGATGCGGCGCGCGTTGTCGCTATCGCCGTCGCTCGCGATTCCGGCAATCGCGGCATCGAGCGCGGCGATGTCGAGCCCGGCATAGCGGAGCGCGCGGCCGGGTGCGCCCTCCCCTGCGCGCGCCATCGCAGCCAGTTCGTCAGGGGCGATATCGGGTTGCTGGGTGCGGATCGCGGTGGCGACATCCTCCTCGGCCAGGGCCTCGAAACGCAGCAGCCGACAGCGCGAGCGGATCGTCGCGAGCAGCCGCCCGGGCGCGTGGCTGATAAGCAGGAAGATCGTTCCCGCGGGGGGCTCCTCGAGGCTCTTGAGCAACGCGTTGGCGCCCGACCGTTCGAGATCGTCGGCGGCATCGATCACGATGACGCGGCGCGCGCTCATCGACGGTCGCGTCGCGAACATCGGCTGGAGCGAGCGAATCTGCGCGATCGTGATGCTCCGCGCCAGATCCTGATCGGGTTTTTCGGGATCCTTGGGCAAGCGCGATAGCAGCCGATAATCGGGATGCGATCCCGCCTCGATCAGTGCGCGCGTCCGATTGCCGGGGGGCAGGTCGATCCCGGCGGGCAGATCGCAGTCGGCGGCGGCCTCGGCGAGCAGTCGCGCCGCCGCGGCCTTGGCGAAGCTCGCCTTGCCGACGCCTTCCGGCCCGACCAACAGCCAGGCGTGATGCATCGACCCGCCCGCCAGCGCCGCGGCGAATCCGGCCTTGGCGGCGGTGTTGCCGACGAGTGACGTCACGCCGTCACCCGGTCACGCCGTCACGAAGTGTGTCACAGCAGCGACCGCAGTCCCGCCCAGGCGCGGCCGAAGAAACCGGCCTTGCCTACGTCATTCGCCGCGACGAGCGGCAGATGCTGTTCGGGGATGCCGGGCGAGGTCACGACGAGGTCGGCGATATGGTCGCCCGCTTTGATCGGCGCCTTGATCGGGCCCTGATAGACCACCTTGGCGGTCAAGACCGGCACCGCGCCCGCGGGCAGCGTCGCGGTCAGCGGCGTCGCCGCCACCAGCCCGACGGTGGCCGAATCGCCGAGCTGGACATCGGCGGTCGATACCTGCT
>JALYTW010000158.1 GCA_030854075.1 Pseudomonadota bacterium | reverse complement strand
GAACCACGCAAGTCGCAGCTCGGCATCACCGACAATCTCGTCCGCATCTCGATCGGGGTCGAGGACGCCGACGACCTGATCGCCGATTTCGACCAGGCGCTGGCTGCGATCTGACGCACGAGCAATCCGCTTCGACAGGCTCGCGGCGAACCGACGGATATCCCTGCATCCGTTCAGGCCGAGCCTGTCGAAGCCTGTAACGGGTTGCCCCGGCTGCCCCGCTCGGCGATGAAGCGCGGATGGACGTTTCCGACGACTTCATCGCCGCGCTGCCCAAGGCTGAGCTCCACCTCCATATCGAGGGCAGTCTCGAACCCGAACTGATGTTCGCGCTGGCGAAACGCAACGGCGTCGCCATCCCCTTCGCCAGCGTCGAAGAGGTTCGCGCCGCCTACGCCTTCTCGAACCTCCAAGACTTTCTCGACATCTATTATCAGGGGGCCAACGTCCTCGTGACCGTCCGCGATTTCCACGACCTCGCCGCCGCGTATTTCGACCGCGCCGCCGCCGACGGCGTGGTCCACGCGGAAATCATGTTCGATCCGCAGACCCACACCGATCGCGGCATCACATTCCAGACCGTCATCGATGGGCTGTCGTCCGCGATCGAGGAAGCACGCGAAAAACACGGCATGACGGTGAAGCTGATCCTCTGCTTCCTGCGCCATCTCGACGAGGAAGCCGCGTTCGCGACGCTGGATGCCGCTCGACCATTTCTCGACCGGGTTACCGCGGTCGGACTCGATTCGTCCGAACTCGGCCACCCCCCCGAAAAGTTTGCGCGCGTATTTGCCGCGGCACGCGCACTCGGACTCAAACTTGTGGCGCACGCGGGCGAGGAAGGGCCGCCTGAATACGTGCTTCAGGCGCTCGACATCCTGAAGATCGATCGGCTCGATCATGGCAACCGCAGCCTTGAGGACCCGGCGCTCACCGCGCGGTTGGCGCGCGAGGGCATGACGCTGACGGTCTGCCCGCTCTCCAACCTCAAGCTGTGCGTCGTCGACGACATGGCCGATCACCCGATCGACCGGATGCTCCGCGAAGGACTGCGCGCCACCATCAATTCCGACGATCCGGCATATTTCGGCGGGTATATTGCCGCCAATTTCCGCGCCGCCGCCGACGCGCGCGGCCTGACACGCGCCGATTGCGCAATGCTCGCGCGCAACAGCTTCCTCGGCTCGTTCTTGTCCGACGAGGAAGTCGCCGGGCACCTTGCGACGCTCGATTCCTACACCGCCGCCTGATGCCGATCTTTACCCCGATCAGCCACGACGCGTTCGTCGCTGACGTCCTGATTCTCGCCGAGGCGATCCGCGTCGACGATTGGTCGCCCGACTATATCATCGGCATCGGGCGCGGCGGGCTCGTTCCCGCCGTCTACCTGAGCCATGCGACCGGCATGGGGTCGCTGTCGGTCGATTGGAGCTCGCAGGTCGCCGACTTCGCCTCGGCCGCGCTCATCCGCCTCGCCGCGCGGACCCGCAAGGGCGAGCGGCTACTGTTCGTCGACGACATCAATGATTCGGGGATGACGATCGGGCGCCTGCGCGCCGCGCTCGCCGATGCCGCGCCGGGCCATATTCGCTTCGCGACCCTGATCGACAACCTCAGCTCGGCGCAGCGGGTCGACTATGCCGCGCGCACGATCGATCGCGCGATGACCAAGGACTGGTTCGTTTTTCCTTGGGAAGCGATCGCTCCCACCGCGACGATCGCCGAGGACGCCGCCGAGGTTCCGGCTCGAATCGCGTGACCGTCCCGCCGTGACGGTGATCGGAGCCGTCCTCCCGGTCTTCACGATCATCCTGGTAGGCTTCCTCTTTGCGCGATGGCGGGGGCTGGGAGAGGACGCGGTCGCGATCCTCAACGCCTATGTCGTCTGGGTCGCGCTGCCTGCCTTGCTGTTCGATTTCGTCGCTCAGGCCGATGGCGCGACCCTGGCGCAGCCCGGCTTCATCCTGGTGTTCGGGGTCGCGATGCTCGCGGTATTCGCTGTCGCGGTGATCGCGAACCGCCATCGTCCACTCGCGCGCCGCGCGCTCGACGCCTTGAGCGCCAGCTACGCCAATACCGCGTATCTCGGCATCCCGCTGGCGGGCGCGCTGCTGGGCCCGGTCGGCACCGCGGCGGCAGTGATCGCCTCGCTGATGACGGTGTGCGCGCTGTTTGCGCTGTCGGTCACGCTCGTCGAGATCGACCTCGCCCCGGGGGGAAGCGCCGCACGCCGGATCGGCCGCATCGCCAGCGCGGTCATCCGCAATCCGCTCGTCGCCGCGCCGCTGGCCGGACTGGCATGGGCGGCGACCGGCCTCGCGATCCCCGCCCCCCCGGCGCGCGTCCTCGGGCTTCTCTCCGCGACCGCCTCCCCGGTCGCGCTGGTGACCATCGGGGTCTTCCTCGCGCAGCCGCGCGCGACCGGGAATGCGCGCGAACTCGGTGCCACGGTCGCGCTGAAGCTCCTCGCCCAACCGCTCCTCACCCTTGCGATGCTGCTCGTCGTCCCGCTGGCGCGCCCGTGGGCGGCCGCCGCGCTTTTGCTCGCCGCGCTGCCGACCGGCACGGGTCCGTTCATGGTCGCGCAGCTCTATCGGCAGGATGTCACCCTGACCGCGCGCACGATTCTGGTTTCGACGATCCTGTCGGTAGTGACCGTCACCGCGCTGGCCTGGGTGCTCGTCGGCTAATCGAGGAAAGGTGACGCGATCGCGGGTCGGATCCGCAACAGCCGCCCGGTCGCGCGATCGATCAACGCCCAGGTCGTCACCGCCTCGACCACCATTTTGCCAACCGCATCCGTAAACCGCACGTGCCGGTCGAACCGCGCGCCCTTCGGCGCGTGCGGTACCCACGTCTCGCCCGTTACGGCGTCACCGAGCCCGACGTTGCCGCGATAATCGACCTCGTGTCGCGTCACGACCCAGACATAAGCCTGCCGGTGGTCAAGCGGCGCGACCGCTTGCCAGTGCGCGGTGGCGGGGTCCTGGATCCAGCGGACCCAGACCGCATTGTTGACGTGGTCGAGTTCATCGATGTCGTCCGGCCCCGCGACGAAAAGTTGCGTGAAGCTCACATCAGTCGCCGCCGACGCCAGTGGATCAATCCCGCGACCGCGCCCGCGGCGACAATTCCGCCCGCAAGATACAGCCATTGATGCCCGTGCGGTCTGAACCGGCTCAACAACGTCTCGAAACTCTTGCCAAACGCATAGCCGACCAGCGTGAAGCTACAGCCCCAGACCAGTGCCGCCGCCGCGTTGACCGCCAAATAGACCCGCCCCGGCACCGCGCTCGTGCCGATCGCGATCGGGCTGACGGTGCGCAGCCCATAGATGAAGCGGAACGCGAAGATGAACCCGATCGGGTGGCGCTCCAGCGCCGCGACCGCGCGCACGAAGGCAGGCTGGGCGCGCGCCTTCGCGACCAGCCGCGCGTCGCGAAACCGGCGCCCGACTTGGAACCAGATCTGATCGGCGGTGAACGACCCCAACGCCGCGACCGCCATCGCACCGCCCAACGGCACGAGGTCGCGATGCGCGAGCAGCCCGCCCGCGACGACTGCCGCCTCGCCCTCGAGGCCCGCGCCGACGAACAGCGCGGCGAGCCCGTAATGGGCGACCAGCGCCTCGATGCTCAAGGCATTACCCGGCGATCCCGAGCTGCCAGAGCACGAAGGCATGCTCCTCCGCGGTCTCGCGCAGCGAATCGAACCGTCCGGACTTGCCGCCATGCCCTGCGCCCATGTTGGTCTTGAGCAATAGGACATTGTCGTCGGTTTTGGTGGCGCGAAGTTTCGCCGCCCATTTGGCGGGTTCCCAATAGGTGACGCGCGGATCGTTGAGGCCGCCCGAGATGAAGAGCGGCGGATACCTTTGCGCGATGACGTTGTCGTACGGGCTGTACGAGCGGATCAGGTCGAACGCCGCCTTGTCCTCGATCGGATTGCCCCATTCGGGCCATTCGCCCGGGGTCAACGGCAAGTCGGGATCCATCATCGTGTTGAGGACATCGACGAATGGTACCACCGCGACCACCGCGCCCCATAGCTCGGGGTTCGAATTGGCGACCGCGCCCATCAGTTCGCCGCCCGCCGACCCGCCTTCGATCGCGATTCGCCCGGCGC
>JALYTW010000155.1 GCA_030854075.1 Pseudomonadota bacterium | reverse complement strand
TGCAGCTTGCGCTTCACCGCGACGAACACCTTGACCATCTTGAGCACGCCCGGCGGCAGCTCGTCGCCCCGCTCCAGCTTCTCACGACGATCGTGGAATTTGTCGGTGATCAGCTTGGCGGCATCGTCATACTGCTGCTTGACGGCTTCCAGTTTCGCCTGGGTGGCATCGTCGGCGACCGCGAACTTCCACCATTCGTGGCGGTCGACGCTGTCGAGCATGTCCATGTCGATGGTCGCGCCCTTCTTCGGCCCGCCCTTCGGCACCGCGGTGGCGGTCTGGTCGAGCAGCATTTCGCGCAACCGGCTCCACGTCGCGCGGTTGAGGATCGAACGCTCGTCGTCGCTGTCCTTCTTCAGTCGCTCGATCTCCTCGCGCTCGATCGCCATCGCGCGCTCGTCCTTGTCGATGCCGTGGCGGTTGAAGACGCGCACGTCGACGACGGTGCCCGCGACGCCCGGGGGCAGACGGAGCGAGGTGTCGCGGACGTCGGACGCCTTTTCGCCGAAGATCGCGCGGAGCAGCTTTTCCTCGGGCGTCATCGGCGATTCACCCTTGGGGGTGATCTTGCCCGCCAAGATGTCGCCCGGCTCCACTTCGGCACCGATGTACACGATGCCCGCCTCGTCGAGGTTGCGGAGCGCTTCCTCGCCGACGTTGGGGATGTCGCGGGTGATGTCCTCCGGCCCCAGCTTGGTGTCGCGGGCCATCACTTCGAACTCGTCGATATGGATCGACGTGAACACGTCGTCCTTCACGATCCGTTCGCTGATCAAGATCGAATCTTCGTAGTTGTAGCCGTTCCACGGCATGAACGCGACGAGCGCGTTGCGCCCCAGCGCCAGCTCGCCGAACTCGGTCGAAGGGCCGTCGGCGATAATGTCGCCCTGGTCGACGACATCGCCCACCTTCACCAGCGGTCGCTGGTTGATGCAGGTCGACTGGTTCGAGCGCTGGAACTTCATCAGCGTGTAGATATCGACGCCCGATTTGCCGGCGTCGACTTCACCCGTGGCGCGAACCACGATGCGCGCGGCATCGACCTGGTCGACGATGCCCGCACGCTTGGCGGAAATCGCTGCACCGGAGTCACGCGCGACGGTCTCTTCCATCCCGGTGCCGACGAACGGCGCCTCGGCCTGGACCAGCGGCACCGCCTGGCGCTGCATGTTCGAGCCCATCAGCGCGCGGTTGGCGTCATCGTTTTCCAGGAACGGAATGAGCGAGGCGGCGACCGACACGAGCTGCTTCGGGCTGACGTCCATCAACGTGATCGTCTCGCGCAGCGCCATCAGGAACTCGCCGGCCTGACGCGCCGAGACCAGTTCCTCGGCGAAGCTGCCGTTCTCGGTCAGCTGCGCCGACGCCTGTGCGATCGTGTGCTTGGCCTCCTCCATCGCCGACAGATAGACGACGTCGTCGGTCACCTTGCCGTCGACGATCTTGCGGTACGGGGTCTCGATGAAGCCGTATTTGTTGACCCGGCTGAAGCTCGCCAGCGAGTTGATCAGGCCGATGTTCGGGCCTTCCGGCGTCTCGATCGGGCAGATCCGGCCGTAGTGGGTCGGGTGAACGTCGCGGACTTCAAAGCCTGCGCGCTCGCGCGTCAGGCCGCCTGGCCCGAGCGCCGACACACGGCGCTTGTGCGTCACTTCGGAGAGCGGATTGGTCTGATCCATGAACTGCGACAGCTGTGAGCTGCCGAAGAATTCGCGCACCGCGGCAACCGCGGGCTTGGCGTTGATCAGGTCGTTCGGCATGACGGTCGAGACATCGACCGAGCTCATCCGCTCCTTGACCGCGCGCTCCATGCGCAACAGCCCGACACGATATTGGTTCTCGAGCAGCTCGCCGACCGAGCGCACGCGGCGATTGCCGAGATTGTCGATGTCGTCGATCTCGCCCTTGCCGTCCTTGAGGCCGACCAGCGTCTTGATCACCGCGAGGATGTCCTCGGTGCGCAGCGTCGTGACGGTGTCCTCGGCGTCTAGGTCGAGGCGCATGTTGAGCTTGACGCGGCCCACCGCCGACAGGTCGTAGCGGTCGGGATCGAAGAACAGCCCGCTGAACAGCGATTCCGCGGTCTCGAGCGTCGGCGGTTCGCCAGGGCGCATCACGCGATAGATGTCGGACAGCGCCTGCTCGCGCTCTTCGGCCTTGTCGGCCTTCAGCGTGTTGCGGATCCACGGGCCGACCGAGACATGGTCGATGTCGAGCAGTTCGACGCGGTCGATCCCCGCCTTGTCGAGCAGTTCGAGATTCTCCGCGCCAATCTCGTCACCCGCCTCGATGTAAATCTGGCCGGTGGTTTCGTTGATCAGATCGTACGCCGAATAGCGGCCGTAGATTTCCTCGGTCGGGATCAGCAGCGTGGTGAGCCCGTCCTTCTGCGACTTGTTGGCAGCGCGCGGGCTGATCTTCTGCTGCGCGGCGAATACGATCTCGCCTGACTTGGCATCGACGATGTCGAACAGCGGCTTCACGCCGCGCCAGTTGGCGGGATCGAACGGGATTTCCCAGCCGCCCTGACCGCGGACATAGGTCACGCGGTTGTAGAAATGATTGAGGATGTCCTCGCTCGTCATGCCGAGCGCGTAGAGCAGCGCGGTGACGGGCAGCTTGCGCTTGCGATCGATCCGGACGTTGACGATGTCCTTGGCGTCGAATTCGAAATCGAGCCACGAGCCGCGATACGGGATGACGCGCGCGGCGAAGAGATATTTGCCCGATGCGTGGGTCTTGCCACGATCATGGTCGAACAGGACGCCCGGGCTGCGGTGCATCTGGCTGACGATGACGCGCTCGGTGCCGTTGATGAAGAAGGTGCCGTTGCCCGTCATCAGGGGCATGTCGCCCATATAGACGTCCTGCTCCTTGATATCGATGACCGACTTGGCCTCGGTATCGGGATCGACCTCGAACGCGGTCAGGCGCAGCGTAACGCGCATCGGCGCGGCATAGGTGATCCCGCGCTGACGGCATTCCTCGACGTCAAATTTCGGCGGTTCGAGGACGTAATCGTCGAAATCGAGGTAAGCAGTGCCTGCAAAATCCTGGATCGGGAACACGCTGCGCAGCGTCTTCTCGAGCCCGGAGATATGGCCGATCGACTTGTCGGAGCGCAGGAACTGTTCGTAGCTCTCACGCTGGACTTCGATCAGGTTCGGCATCTGCACCACTTCGTGGATGTTGCCGAATACCTTGCGGATGCGCCGCTTGGCGGTGCTGCCGGTCTCGATCGCTTTGGTAGCCATGGGTGGATTTCGCCTCAATCAGCCAGAATACGGGCACGCAAACGGACGCAAAAAAGCCGATCGCAACCCTTGCGTCGGCTCCCAGCGTCCCTGAAACCAGCCAATTCCTATTCGTACGATGCACTGCGCGACGGCGCATCATGTCCCGGAACTGTCGGTGAAGCTGCGATATAGGAACGCGTTGGCACGCTGTCAAACCCGTGTCGTCCCGCGTCGCGGCGGGTGCCGATGCGGCAAACTCGGTAGCCTGCCTCTGCTCGCCGACGGGGCAGGGCGGTTCGTCGCAGGCGGGTTTGCGGTTTGAATTCGTTCACCAACGCCTGCCCCGACGATGACCCCAACCAGATGACCCGAACCATGATGACGCCCCGCCTTGTGTTCGCCGCGACGCTCACGCTGCTCCCACTGCCGCTCGGCGGGCAGCCCGCACAGGATCGGTCGCCAACGCCGACACCAACTGTCGTGCCGCCAGCCACCCCCGGCACGCTCGGCAACCTTGGGGGATACAGCCTGCCGTCGTCGCGCCCACCGGCGAATCCCATACCCGCGACCCCGGCTCCGGTCCCGACGCCAACGCCTACCCCCGCGCTTACCAATGCCGTTCCGGTCGTAGCGCCGCCGCGCCGTCCCCCGGTGCCAAAGCTGACGGCGGCACCCACCGAACCGCTTCTGCGTTCCACGCGGACACCCGCTCCCGCCGAGATCATCACTCCGGACATCATCGCCACGGAACCCACGCCTGGGAAAATTCCCGCTCCCGTCGCTGCCCCTATCGCCAATGCTACGGCAACCAATTCCGCCACCCCCGATCCCGCCACCCCCGATCCCGCGGCCCCCGATCCCGCAGCCGCTGAACGCGGCAGTGCGTGGCTGTGGTGGCTCACCATGGGGGGCGTGCTCGCCGCACTCGCGCTCTCCGCGTTAATGATCCGGCGGCGACGCGTGCCGCTGCGCTTGCCAGCGCCCGCGATACCGGGCCTAGACACCGAGCCGCCGCCGCCCGCGCAGCCCCATCCCGAGAAGGCCGACTCCACCGCGCGCGAAACACCCGCCGAGTCGCTACCTCCGCCCGTCGCACCGATCGCTCCCGCGGATCGCCCCGCGCTCCAGCTCGATCTGCGCCCTGTCCGTGCCGGGCTCAATCTCCTGTCCGCGCTCGTCGAGGGCGAATTGACGATCACCAACGCTGGACGGGTCCCGCTCGAAGCGATCGCGATCGCGACGACGCTCGTCAGCGCGCATCGCGACAGCGATGCGGACCTCGCCGCTTTCGCCGCGCAGCCGATTGGTCGCCCCGTCGTTCCCGTTTTCACGCTCACGCCCGGTGAGGCGCGCACCATCCGCATCGTCGCGCCGTTGGCGCGCGCTGCGATCCAGCCGATGCACGCGGGCGGCCGCGCGATCTTCGTTCCCATCGTCGGGATCGCGTGCCGTTTCGTCAGCGCCC
>JALYTW010000134.1 GCA_030854075.1 Pseudomonadota bacterium | reverse complement strand
TCGCGCGTTCCACCGCGGCCTTGATCGCGTGGCTCGCGAGCGTCGGGGAGGGCAGGTTGTTGAACGCCCCGCGATAGGCGCGGCCGATCGGGGTGCGGGCGGTGGAAACGATGACGGCTGAACGCATGGGGTGGGTCCTAACTTCTTGCCCCCCTCCCGCGTGCGGGAGGGGTTGGGGGAGGGCTTGTTACGGCCGGTGCTCGGGAGGACAGTCCCTCCCCTAGCCCCTCCCGCAAGCGGGAGGGGAATTTACACGAAAATCTGGCTGATCCATTCGGCGATCATTGCGGGCTTGTCCTGGCCCTCGATCTCGACGGTGAATTCGTTGGTCTGCTGATACTGGCCGGGGCGTTTTTCGGCGAATTCGATCAGCTTGAAGCGGCCACGCACCTTCGACCCCGAGCGGACGGGGGTCAGGAAGCGGACCTTGTTGCCGCCGTAGTTGACGCCCATCTTGACGCCTTCGAGCGTGGGCGCATCGGCGACCTTGCTCGACAGCAGCGGCATCAGCGACAGCGTCAGGAAGCCGTGCGCGATGGTACCGCCGAACGGCGTCATCTTGGCAGCTTCCGGGTTGACGTGGATGAACTGGTGATCGCCGGTCGCATCCGCGAACTTGTCGATCATGGCCTGGGTCACCTCGACCCAGTCGGACACGGTCTCGGTCCCGATGCGGTTCTTCATCTCGTCGACGGTGATCGTCGTCACGGGATTCCCCTCAGATATGGTTTGGCGCTAAGCGCGGGCGCATTCCCTCTAGGCCTCTGGCCCGCCGCCCCGCAAGCCCGACAACGCCTTGGCCCGACCGAAAGCCCGAACATGACGACTGCCGTAACGTCCTCGCCCCGCGAAACCATGGCGAAACTGCACCGCGCGAGCGAACCCGATGTTCTAAAGCCGCTGCTGGAGCGTGCCGCGCTGTCTCCCGACTCGCGCGTCCGGGTGCTCGGCCACGCCTCCGGGCTGCTCGCCGACCTGCGCGCGGCGCAGGCCAAGGGGTGGGTGAACCAGTTTCTCCAGGAATATCGGCTCAATTCGTCGGAGGGGATCGCGCTGCTGAGCCTCGCCGAGGCGTTTCTGCGCGTCCCCGACCCGGAGACCGCGGACCTGCTGATCGCGGACAAGCTGGGTGAGGCGGACTGGCGCAACCACACCGGACGATCGAGTTCGAAGCTGGTCAACATGGCGACTTGGGGCCTGGTCGTCGGGCGGGTGTTGGTCCGCGAGGGCGACGGCGGGCCGTTGCGGCGGCTGATCGCGCGATCGGGCGAACCCTTCGTCCGCCAGGCGGTCGGCGCCGCGATGAAGATGATGGGCGAGATCTTCGTGATGGGCCGCACGATCGACGAGGCGATGCGGCGGATGCGCAAGCCCGAGCACAAGGGCTTCACCGCGAGCTTCGACATGCTGGGTGAGGCGGCGCGGACCTATGCCGATGCCGACCGGTATTTCCAGGCCTATGTCGGCGCGATCGATGCGGTCGGGCGTGATCCCGCCGCGGGACATTCGATCTCGGTCAAGCTGTCCGCGCTCCACCCGCGCTACGAGGTCGCGAAATGGGACGAATGCGTCCCCGCGTTGACCGGGATGCTCGAGGCGCTGAGCGTCCAGGCGGCGGACAAGGGCATCGCGCTGACCGTCGACGCCGAAGAATCCGAACGGCTGGAGATGAGCCTCGACATCATCGGCACGATCGCGAGCCTGCCGAGCCTGACGGGCTGGGACGGTTTCGGGATGGCGGTGCAATCTTACGGCAAGCGCGCGCGCCCGGTCGTGCAATGGGCAAATGACCTTGGTCGAACGATGAACGTCCGCCTGGTCAAGGGTGCCTATTGGGACAGCGAGATCAAGCGCACCCAGGTCGAGGGGCTCGACGATTATCCACTGTTCACGCGCAAGGCCGCGACCGACGTGTCGTATCTGGCGGTCGTGAAGGACATGCTGGCGGCCGAGCATATCCGCCCCGCCTTCGCGAGCCACAATGCGCTGACCGTCGCGACGATCATGGAATGGGCGGGCAACAGCCGCGCGTTCGAATTCCAGCGGCTCCACGGGATGGGCGACGGCCTGTACGAACGGCTGGTCCGCGACCAGGGCTATCATTGCCGGATATACGCGCCGGTGGGCGGGCATCGCGACCTGCTCGCGTATCTGGTCCGACGCTTGCTCGAGAACGGCGCGAATTCGAGCTTCGTCCACCAGCTCGCGGATGAGCGGCTGAGCGAGGACGAGATCCTCGCCGACCCGGTCGCGAAGATCGCGAGCGTCGGCGGCACCCGGCATCCCTCGATCCCGCTGCCCAAGGACTTGTTTTCGCCGGGGCATCGCAATTCGGCGGGGATCGACCTCAACGATCGGGTGGTGCTGGAAACCACGCGCAAGGCGGTAACGACACCGCTTGCTCCGTCGACCCTGCTCGCCAGCGAGGGTGCCGGAACAGTGACCGTCGACGACGCGATCACCCGCGCCGATGTGGCATTCCCCGCCTGGACCCGTACTCCGGTCGAAACCCGTGCCGCGTGTCTCGACCGGCTCGCCGACCTGATCGAGGCGAACCGCGACGAGCTGATGGCGATCTGCGTCCAGGAGGCGTTCAAATCGATTCCCGACGCGATCGGCGAGGTGCGCGAAGCCGCCGATTTTTGCCGCTATTACGCGAACGAGGCGCGCAACAACCTGCGCTCGATCGAGCTGCCCGGGCCGACCGGCGAGCGCAACACGCTCCATATCGAGGGGCGGGGCGTGTGGGCGACGATCGCGCCGTGGAATTTCCCGCTCGCGATTTTCGTCGGCCAGACCGTCGCCGCGCTCGTCACCGGCAACACCGTCGTCGCCAAACCCGCGCCGCAAACCCCGCTGATCGCCGCGCGCGCGGTGGCGCTCGCGCATGAGGCGGGGGTGCCGCGCGACGTCGTGATCCTGGTTCCGGGCGGCCCCGAGGTCGGCGCGGCGCTGACCGCGGACGCGCGCATCCAGGGGGTCGCGTTCACCGGGTCGACCGCGACCGCCAAGCGGATCGCACGCACGTTGCTGGAGGACGACAATCGCGCGATCGTGCCGCTGATCGCGGAGACCGGCGGGATCAACGCGATGATCGTCGATTCGACCGCGCTGCCCGAACAGGTGATCGCCGACGTCATCGCGTCGTCGTTCCGCTCGGCGGGGCAGCGGTGTTCGGCGCTGCGGCTGCTGTTGATCCAGGAGGATGTCGCCGAGCACATGATCGCGATGCTCAGCGGCGCAATGGACACGCTGACGCTCGGCGATCCCGGCGATCCCGCGACCGATGTCGGCCCGGTAATCGATCAGGCGGCGTACGACCGGCTGATGGCGTATCGCGATCGCACGCGCAGCCAATGGGTCAAGACGCTTGAATTGCCCTTTGGTGCGGGAGGCCTGTTCGTGCCGCCGACGCTGATCCGGATCGATGCCATCGAAGACCTGAACCAGGAATGGTTCGGCCCGATCCTGCATGTCGCGACCTGGCCCGCGGGCAAGCTGGTCGAGACCATCCGCCGGATCAACGCCAAGGGCTATGGCCTGACGATGGGGCTCCACAGCCGGATCGCGCGCGCCGCCGAGGTTGCGGAGGCGGAGGCCGCGGTCGGCAACCTCTACGTCAACCGCAGCATGATCGGCGCGGTGGTGGGATCGCAACCCTTCGGCGGCGAGCGCCTGTCCGGCACCGGTCCCAAGGCCGGCGGACCGCACTACCTCTACCGCTTCTGCGCCGAGCGCGCGGTGTCGATCGACACGACCAGCGCGGGGGGAAATGCGACGTTGCTGAGTCTGGATGAAGGCGGGATTTAGGGCTGAGAACGTATTGCCGGGGCAACATTCAGGCATACGCTCGGTTGCTCTTGGATTTACATCGACAGCGACGAATGCGCGAGCATCTGGCTGATGGTCCACCAAGTTTGAGAGGGCGGTGAAGCTCGCGGCGTTCCGTATCTGCGCTGCCTCGGCAACCAAACATTAACACCGATCGATTAGCGGACAGCAAATCACTGGAGAACCGCGATGAAGTGCTTTTGGCCATGCCTTCTCGTTGTTGCGATAGCGCAACCTGCTTGGGCAAGCGACAGCGATGCGCCCTATTACGGCCCCATGAAGCGCTGGCATGGGATCGGGTACAAGTTCGGTTACGATGAAAGAACCGAAAAGGACGGCTCGTGGCGGATCGATGCAGCCGTCCACGGGCGCGGCTCTGCCATCGACATTGCAATGTACCGGGCTGCGGAACGTGCACGGGATGAGGGCTACGGCTATGTCGTCTTCCTGGGCGGCAAGGGGTCGAAATCACCGGGAATAGATTCGGCTACGATCTATGCGCGGCCGAGCCACAACGCGACATCCCCCATCGGTTGCCGCTCCAAAAATGTCACCAGCTGCTATACCGCTGATGTGGCGGAGGTGCTGCGACGCCTCGGCGGACCCGGCGGAAGCCAGCCGGGGGTCGCTGTAGTCGATCATCGCGATCAGTTCGGGCGCCAGGTGTTCCTGTCAGGTTATGGTATCGGCAGAGTCGCCCCGTTGAGTCCGGGCGCGCTGCCGCGAAGCCGTGTTATGACGGTCGTCGACGGCCGGCCGGGCGTTAGCGCAGCGGCGGTCAAGCCGGTTGCGCCGACCTCGAATTCCACGAGCGCGACGCTGGCTCGCCAGATGGTTGCTGCGCGGACAACCGCGTCGAGCGCAACCGCGGCACTAGCGTTCGGCAGAGCGACCGTCACGGCGAGTGATCGGTTCGAACAGGCGCTCAAGGCAAACCAGCCGATACGCGGGCGAAATCCCAAGCAGGGCTGGACTATCGGCGACTGACCGGTTCGACAGTCGGATGGCCACGCCTAGTCCAAGCGCGTGCCGAAATGGATCATGCCTTTATGCTTTCTCGCCAGCTATGTGCGCGGCGCTTTGCACCGGGATCGCGTCTACGGCGCGTACCGGCTGGACCTCGACGTAAGGCATTATCATCGTGCCGTCGGGGGCAGAGGTGAAGGTGGTTTGGGTCGGGAAGGCGAATTCGATGCCTTCGTCGTTGAAGCGTTTGAGGATCGCGAGGCCCACCGTCGTACGCCCAGCGTAGAAGCTGGCGTAATCCGCGCCGTCGCTGTCGAACTGCAGGTCGAAATCGAGGCTTGAATCGCCGAATCCGGTGAAGCCGGCGCGCACGAACATGCGGTCGTTCGCCTCGACGATGTCCTGCAGCATCTGCGGAATCCGCGCGCAGACCTCTGGCGGGGTCGAATAGATCACCCCGATCGCGAAATGGCAGCGGCGGTGGATCCGCGCGCTGTTGTTGATGATTTCCTTGTCGAGCAAATTCTTGTTCGAAATGATGCGTTTTTCGCCGTCGACGCCGCGGATGCGGGTCGATTTCAGCCCGATTTCCTCGACGCTGCCCGAGGTGTTGTCATAGGTGATCGCGTCGCCGCGGCGGAACGGGCGATCGAAGATGATCGCGAGCGCGGCGAACAGGTCGGCGAAAATGCCCTGCGCGGCCAGGCCGATCGCGATGCCGCCGACGCCGAGCCCCGCGATCAGCCCGGTGACGTTGACCCCGAGGTTGCCGAGCACCACGACCAGCGCGATCGCGAACAGCGCGAAGGTGACGAGCAGACGGATGATCCCCATCGCGCTGCCCAGCGCCTCGCCCGTATATTCTTCGTCGCGGGTGCGGTGTTCGATCCCGCCGAGGATGATTTCGCGCGCCCACACCGCCGCTTGGAACACCGACGCGACGGTGAAGAGGAAATCGATCGTCGAGGCGACCTGCGACGGCGCGCCCGCATAGCCCGCGACCAGCTTGGCCGCGAGCATGACGATGAAGAAAGTGCCGGTTTTCAGGATCGCGCGCCCGAAGATCGCGGGCCAGCCCTTGCCGGTCGAACTGCGCGCCGCGAGCCGCGCGCCGAGGTTGCGTGCCGCGTGGAGCAGCGCGACGATCGCCACGCCGACCCCGACCGCGATCAGGATCTGGAGCCAGTGCGACTGAAGCCAGACCTGGCTCGACGCGACCAGGTTATGTGCTTGCTGCTGGACGTTCTGCGGATCGAGAATCGGAGTGGATTCGGCGGCCGTATTGGTGGCGGGCATGCGTCTCTCTTGGTCAGGCGGCCTTGGCAGTGATGCGGGCAACCGGGGGCTTGCCGCGTTCGAGAAACGCGATCAATCCGCGCTCGGTTCGGCTGAGATGCCGTTTGGCGCGGGGCAGGCGCAGTGCCTTGCGGAATTTCGCCTGTCCCTGCTTAACGAGCGTGATCAACGAAGGATGCACGTAGCTTTTCCGCGCGATCGCCGGGGTGTTGCCGAGCCGCTCCACGACAGGTTCGAGCATCCGTTTGAGGCTGAGGTCGGTTTCGGCGGTGGCTAGCGCCTCGAACGCGGCGACGCTGGCGGCCCAGGTGCGGAAATGCTTGGCGGTGAAATCCTCCCCGGTCGCATGGCGGATATACGCGTTGACGTCGGTCGAACTGACCGGGTGCACGTCGCCCTTGTCATCGATCCAGGCGAACAGATGCTGTTCGTCAAGGTCCTGCATTTTCTTGACGAAGCTCGCCAGCACGCGGTCGCTGATCGCCAGTTTGCGCATCTTGCCCGATTTACCCTTATACTGGAGCTTCAGCGTCTTGCCCTTCACCTTGGCGTGACGTTTGCGCAGCGTGGTCGCGCCGAAGCTCTTGTTCGCGGTCGCATAGGCCTCGTTGCCGACGCGGATATGGCCGCCGTCGAGCAGGCGGACGACCGCGGCGATCGCGCGGTTCCTGGTGAATGTGCGCTTCCTGAGGTCATGCTCGACCTGCTTGCGCAGCTTGGGCAGGCAATGGCCGAAATCGGCGCAGCGTTCGAATTTCGCGGTCTCCTGCGCCTCACGGAAATCGACATGGTAGCGATATTGCTTGCGGCCCTTCTCGTCCCAACCGATCGCTTGGATGTGGCCGTTCGGCTTGGGGTTGAACCACCCATCGACATAAGCGGGGGGCAATCCAATGGCGTTCAGTCGATCGATCTCGTCGCGGTCGGTGATGCGCTCGCCCTTGGCGGTCCAATACCCCCATCCGCTGCGTACCTTCTGGCGGGTGATTCCTGGTCTGGAATCATCGGAATATACGATCTTGGCGGCCAATCGATGCTCCTGCGTAATAACCGCAAAAATGCTCCGCAGGTCGCTTCGTTCCGGAACGGTCGCGAGGGGAGAGGGTTGGTGATGCTGACCCTCAACAAATGGAGAAGCCACCATGACCGACCTCAACAAAGCCCGCGTTCTGATGATCGCGACCGACGGATTTGAGAACGACGAATTGTTTAAACCGCGCCAGGCGCTGCTCGATGCAGGCGCGACGGTGACGCTCGCGTCGATCAAGACCGACGCCATCCAAGGCGAGAAAGCGGGCGAAAAGGCCGATACGATCAAGCCCGATATGACGATCGACGACGTCGATACCGATGATTACGACGCGCTCGTCCTGCCCGGCGGGGTCGGCAACCCCGACCTGATGCGTATGGAAGAGCGCGCGATCGAGATCGTCACCGAGTTCATGGACGACGACAAGCTGGTCGCCGCGATCTGCCACGCGCCCTGGTTGCTAGCCGAAGCCGACGTCATCGATGGCCGCCGCCTGACGAGCTGGCCGTCGGTCCGCACCGATTTGAGCAACGCGGGCGCCACCGTGGTCGACGAGGAGGTGGTCGTCGATGGCAACCTGATCACGAGCCGCAAGCCCGATGACATCCCCGCCTTCAACGCGGCGGTCATCAAAGCGCTGACCGAGGAACTCGCAACGGCGTAATGCGCGCATCGGCCCCGGCGCGGGGCGGATACGTATCAGGCCGGGGCGATCACCGGCTTGCCGTTGGCGGGGCGAAAACTCTTTACGGTGGTTTCGCCCCGTTTGCGCGTGAGATAGGTGTCGAGACCGATCTGCGCGCCGATCAGCATGTAAATGAAGGGCTGGAACGCGATCCCGACGAACGCCGCACCCAACATGTAGATCAGCTGTCCCGACTGGAGCGCCGCCGCCAGCGCGCCAGCCCAAGCATAGGGGTCTTCAGGATCGCGGTGGCGGCGGCGGATCACCTCCATGCGGACCACCCCGGCCAGATTGATGATCAGCCAGATCGCTAGCCCCGGATAACCCTGTTCACCGAGCATTTCGAAATAAGCGCTATGATAGGCGCGGGCCTTGTCTTTCGCGATCCCCGTAGCATCGCCGTTCGCGCTCTTCAGTTCATAGCGCACCTTGTTCTGGAGATACGCGTTGAAGCCCCCGCCGAACGGGTGCGCCTTGGCATAGTCGATCGTCCACGCCCACACCGCTAGCCGGGTCGAGGCCGATTCGTCGCCTTCGTGCGTTTTAATCGTGTCCATCCGCTGGGTGAAAGATGAGGGAAGCAGCGGCACCGCGACCACGGCAAGCAGCACGGTCGCCGCGATAAAGGGCAGCTTGCGCTTGGACAGCCGGAACATCAGCAGCGCGAGCAGGACGATGCAGAGCAACCCCGTCCGCGCCGAGGTGCCGACCGGAATCAGCAGGCACGAAAAAATCAGCGCGATGCCGAACGTCTTCACCTTCCAGTCAGGCCTGAAAATCGTGCCGTATTTCATGAACCAGAGGATCAGCGGGATGATCGTGATCGCCACCGCGGCAATCGTGCTGCTTTCGTACAATCCGCTGTTGTTGGTCACCATCAGGTCGAGCTCGCCATAGCCGCCGCCGCCCGCCGCGGTTTTGATCCCCCCGACGATGATGATGGTCGCGGCGGACAAGACCATGAACAGGAGCAGCGCCTCGATTCGAAGCTTGGTGCGCAGCGTGAGCGGCAGGAAGGCGGCGAAGGCGAGCGCCTTCCACACCCATTCCCACTTGTCTGCCGCCTCGATCGGGAAATCGGCGGTCGTCGTCGTCAGCCCGCAATAGCAGAGCAGTAGTACGAGCAGCGCCTGGCGCGGCGCGAAACGGACATCGGCTTTCCGGTCCGCGATCAGAAACCCGCCGACCGCGAGCGCGACCGCGATCAGCGAGATCGGCACGCTGTTGAGCAGGTAATAGGTCAGCCGCTGCGGTGAGACGATGTCGATATAGACGTAGGTCAGCACCAGCAGGAACGGTTTGCGCAACCCCGCCGAGAACAGCGCCGCCAGAAAGCCCAGGAAAATCAGGTCATGCACGCGGCCAGCGATCCTTTTTCTTCGCCGGATCGAGCGCATACTCGTCGTCGAGTTCGGGGCGTTTCAGCAGCGTCCAGGCGGCAAGCATCATCAGCCCGTGGGTCAGCAGAATCGCGAAATTGTCGATCATCTCGTCGTTCCCGCGCCCGTCCCTATCGTCCGCGATGCTGTAGAGCGATCGGAGTTGACGCCGCGTTAAGCCCGTTCGTGACAGGGTCGTTCCCACGATGCGTATCCTCCACATCCTCGACCATGGCCTACCGCTACAGAGCGGCTACACCTTCCGCACTCGCGCAATCCTGAAGGCGCAGGAGGGCCAGGGCTGGCACGTCGCCGCCGTGACCGGGCCGCGGCATGGCCACGCCACCGACGCGGTCGAGCACATCGACGGGCTGACCTTTCACCGGACCCGCGCCGCGCCGAATCGAGGGCTGATCGGCGAACTGCGCGGCATTGCGGCGTTCGCGCGGCGCATCGAGGCGGCGGTCGATGCCTTTCGTCCCGACATTCTTCATGCGCATTCACCGGTGATCAACGCGCTGGCGGCCTGGTTGGTGGCGCGGCGGCGCGGCTTGCCGCTGGTCTATGAGATTCGCGCATTCTGGGAGGATGCGGCGGTCGGCAACGGCACCGGGACCGAGGGGTCGATCAAATACAAGGCGACGCGCGCGCTGGAGACCTGGGCGGTTCGGCGCGCGGACGCGGTCGCGGTGATCTGTGCGGGGCTGCGCAACGACCTGGTCGCGCGCGGTACCGATCCCGCCAAGATCATCGTCTCCCCTAACGGGGTCGACTTGGGGCTGTTCGGCGATCCGCCCGCGCGCGACGCGGCGCTGGCAGCCGAATTGGGCGTGGCGGATGCCGACGTCGTCGGTTTTATCGGCAGCTTCTACGATTACGAGGGACTTGACGACCTGATCGCGGCGATGCCCGCGCTGATCGCGGCGCGACCCCAGGCCAGATTATTGCTCGTCGGTGGTGGGCCGATGGAGGCGGCGTTGCAGGCGCAGGCCGCGGCGTCGCCGGTTGCCCACGCGATCCGATTCATCGGGCGGGTCCCGCATACCGCTGTCGAACGCTATTACGGGCTGATCGACGTGCTCACGTATCCGCGCAAGGCCATGCGACTCACCGAGTTGGTGACGCCGCTGAAACCACTGGAGGCGATGGCGCAAGGCAAGCTGGTTGCGGCGTCGAATGTCGGCGGACACCGCGAACTGATCGAGGACGGAGTGACGGGCGCGCTGTTCCGGCCCGACGACCCCGCCGCGATCGCGAGCACGCTGGCGACATTGTTTGCCGATCGCGCTGCCTGGCCGAGTCGGCGCGCCGCGGCGCGCGCGTTTGTCGATCGCGACCGTAACTGGTCGTCAAACATTCTGGGTTACGAACCGATTTACCAGCGGTTGATGACGGCCGCGTCGATGGAAACAACATGGTCCCGATTCGCACTTCGAACCTGAAACATTGGATCGCCCCGGTCGGTGGGCTGATCGCAGGCTGTATCGCGGCGCTTGTAGCGTTGCTGATCCCCGCGCTGACGCTGGAGGACTTGGTCTGGAACAGCGGCATTGCGGCGATCCTGACGGCTGCCCAGCCGCCGCTAGGTACAACGGCACGTGCGCTGCTAGCGCTAGGGGGGGGCGTGCTTGTCGCCGCGCTGACCTGGTCGGCGCTGTTCCTTCTGGTCGGCCCCGGCGGACTGTTCGAGAGCGCGCTGACGGCGCGGTTGGCGAAGCGCGTCAGGCGCTCCGGACCCTTCATGGCCGAGATCGCGGAATCGATGGCCGTCGACAACGCCGGGAGCGACGACGCCAATAATAACGATGCCAACGACGACGATGCTGGGGTCGAGGATCGCGCGACCGCGGACGATCGCATCCCGACCTTGCGCCGCGCCGACGCGCATCCCGATGCGCCTGCCCGTCGACCGTTGACCGCCAAGGATCTTGGGGTGCCGATGCCGCCGGTCGAGGTCGAGCGCCCGGTGACGCCGACGGTGCGCGACCTGCCTGACGATCTGGATCAACCGCTTGCTGCGTTCGATCCCGCCGCGCTGCCGATCGCGCCGCGCGAGCCGGTCCGCCCCGTCGCTGCGCTACACTCCACGCGGCACCCCGCGGAACGAGGAGCCGTCGCCCGAACAGCCCCCACGCTGGCGGCCGGCGAGCGAATGACAAGTGTCGAATTGCCGCGCGGGCCGATCGACGACGGTGGTCCGTCGATCGAATCACTGCTGCGGCGGCTGGAACGGGGCACCCGTTCGATACCGCGCACGGCTGTACGCTAATCGCTCGGTCCGACCTTGCGCGGGGGTCGCACCTTGCACGGGGGCCGCGGGGGGTCCGCTAGTTTGGCAGGAATACGCCGCACGCGATGCGTCCCCCGCTATTGCCAGACGGGTCGGTCAACAGGTCGTCGGGTCCCGCATGGATCACGATCGCCGCGCCATCGGCATCGAGTAGCCCCGCCATCGTCTGACCCGGAACGGTGATGCCTAATGTACCGCGCCCGCCGGTGCCGACGATCAGGTTGGGCAGGTCGCCTTCGTGCGGGCCCATCGGGTTCATCGTGCCGTGCTTCGCGCCGGTCGGGTTCCAATGACCCCCTGCGGTCGAGAAATCGGGGGCGTCGCAGCGGCCGGTCATGTGGATGTGCGCGCCGTGGGTGCCGGGCGGCAGGCCGGTGCTGTCGATCGTGTAGCGGATGCCGCCCGTCACATCCATCGCGGTCGCGCGCCCGACGGTGGCCCCGGTCGCGGTCCGAATCGCGGCGGTCGCGGTCATCGCGTTGGCGACGGGCATCCCGACGTCGACCTTGTTGTTCGCGCATCCACCCAGCGCCAGCGCGGTGGCACCCAGCATGACTGTTACGGTCGTTCGCATGAATCGTCTCCCTCTGTGGTCGGTCGAACCCCGGATCCGCTCAGCTGGTTCCGAGCGGCCAGCGCGCAACGGTTTCGTACACCGCGCCGCCACGCCCCAGTTCGCTCTGATACAAGATAAGATGCGGCAGCGCGAATGGCGCGCTCGCCAGGCCGGCGTTGCGCGCCAACCATGCCTCGGCCGCCGCCTCCGCGCCGAGCGATCGCGGTAACCGCGCGAGCGTGATGTGCGGCAGATAGGCGCGGCGTTCGGGGTCGAGCCCGGCGCGGACGCATGCCTGATCGACCTTGCGGTGGAGGTGCGCGAGCGTGTCGTGCGGGGTCACCGCCGCCCACAGCGCCTCGGTCCGTCCGCGACGCGCGAATCGCCCGACCCCGCCGAGCGCTACCAGGGGAGCCGCGGCATGGATCGCGGCGAGCGCAGCGGCGATGTCTTCGGCGACCGGGCGGTCGACCTCGCCGATGAAGCGCAGCGTGAGGTGGAGTTGCTCGTCGTCCTGCCAGCGCGCGCCGGGCACGTCGTCCATCGTGTCGAACAGCGTTTCCCGGATCGCGGGTGGGGGGCGCAGGGCGACGAACAGACGGGGCATCGCCGCGCTGTGTACCGTACCGTTGCGCATCGGCGCCAGTCGGTCCGTATCGGGTTGAAAAATCGCCGCGATGCGACGATATTGGTGAGGAACCGGCATCTAGGCCGGCAGAGGAGTGACTAGCACATGGCCAATTGGTCCGATCCGCGGCAGCGCGCCACGCCGTTCCAGGCGACGCGTGCCGATGCGACGCACACCGCGGCGTATGATGCCGGGCTGCGTTCCTACATGCTCTCGGTCTATAACTACATGACGTCGGGCATCCTGTTGACCGCCATCGTTGCGCTGGCATTCGCCTGGGGCGGCGCGAGTTCGCCTGCGGCGGCGGTGTTCACCGGCGGCGGTATCCTGAAATATATCATCATGTTCTCGCCACTCGCGATCGTGTTCGCGATGAGCTTCGGCCAGAACCGGATGAGCACCAGCACGATCCAGGCG
>JALYTW010000132.1 GCA_030854075.1 Pseudomonadota bacterium | reverse complement strand
ATAACTGGCGCTGCGCGTGGCATTGGCCGCGCCATAGCTCGCCGCTTCCATGACGAAGGCGCGATCGTCATCGCCACCGACATTGACGGCGTGGCAGGGGGAGCAACGGCGGCCGAGATCGGCTGTCGGTTTGAAACACTCGACGTGCGCGAGGAGGTCGATTGGTTGCAGCTAGCCGACACCGTCCCCGTGGCCGACGTGGTGGTCAATAATGCCGGGGTTACGGGGTTTGAGACGGGTAGGGCACCTCAAGACCCGGAACACGCCAGTCTTGCGGATTGGCGCGAGGTCCACCGGGTCAATCTTGATGGGACGTTTCTCGGCTGTCGCTACGCCATCCGCGCGATGAAGGGGGCCGGCACTGGCTCGATTATCAACATATCGTCTCGCTCTGGGTTGGTCGGTATACCCGGCGCAGCAGCCTACGCGTCATCTAAGGCCGCAATCCGCAACCATAGCAAGACGGTCGCACTCTACTGCGCCCAGCAGGGCTGGAAGATACGATGCAACTCGATCCACCCGGCCGCCATCCTCACCCCCATCTGGGAGCCAATGCTTGGTACCGGTCCCGATCGAGAAGCTAAGATGCAGGCGCTCGTGGCGGACACGCCTCTGAAGCGATTTGGTATGCCGGAAGAGGTCGCGGCGATCGTGATAATGTTAGCGTCGGACGAAGCGACCTACGTCACAGGCACCGAAGTGAACATAGATGGCGGGCTGCTTGCAGGCTCGGCTGCGTCACCCGGCTGATTGGTAGGCGGTCGGGCGCAGGGTCGTTGGCTGCCGAAACGACCACGCGCCAACCGCGGCAATCGGTAGTAGATGTCACCCGCGGTTTGCGCGGTTGCGCGATGGCGTTGCGCGCGCCATCTCCAACTTATGTATACATTCGATATCTCGACCGGCAGCAAGGCCGATCTCTATCGCGATCTGCTGGCCGCGATCGATGCGGTGACTGCGGATGAGCCCGACGCGATCGCCAACATGGCCAATGTCGCGGCGCTGATGTGGCAGTATCTGCCCGACCTCAACTGGGCGGGATTCTATCGGCGGATCGGGGACGAACTGGTCCTCGGGCCGTTTCAGGGCAAGGTGGCGTGTATCCGGATCGCGGTCGGCGTGGGGGTGTGCGGCGCGGCGGCGGCAACGGGCGCGACTCAACTGGTCGAGGACGTCAATGCGTTTGCGGGGCATATCGCGTGCGATGCGGCGAGCCGATCCGAACTGGTCGTGCCGATCGTGGTCGGCGACTGCGTCGTCGTGGTGCTCGATCTCGACAGCCCTCATGCTGCGCGGTTCGATGCGGCGGATGCTACCGGGTGCGAGGCGATCGCGCGGCTGATCGCGGACCGGGTCGGTTAACCGCGCACGCTAAGCCTGTGGTGCTCCAAAGCGGGACGGGGAGCGCGCTGGCGACTCGGCTGGCCGGCTGGTAAGGTTTCATCAACCATAGATGACGAGCGGCGGGTCGTTCGACAGGGAGATGACGATGCGGACCATGATGATTGCGAGCGCCGGGCTGGCGCTGATGGCGGCGAGCGGGGCCGACGCCGGACAGACGACGACGATGACGGCGGGGGCGACCGGCGGCGGGCGGATGGGTAGCATGACGCATGGTGGTGGCATGATGCAGGGCGGCGCGATGATGAACCGCGTTCCGGGGTCGTGGCACGGCACCCCCGGCACGCCGACCGTCCGCATGGGCGGATCGCGCTGGGGCAGCAAGGTCGGCGGCCACTGGTGGGGCGGGGTCAACGCGCCGGGGGGATGGAACGCGTATCGTCGCCCCGCGCGCGGCTATGCGTTGCCGCGCTATTGGGTCAACCCGCGCTTCTACATCAGCGACTGGTCTGGCTATGGCCTGACCCAGCCCAGCCAGGGCTATAACTGGGTGCGCTATTACGACGACGCGGTGCTGGTCGATTCGCGCGGTTCGGTGTCCGACGTTTATGACGGGATCGACTGGGACCGGTACGACAATGGCTATGACACCGACGACAGCCGGGTCTATACGGGGCCGGACGAGCGGGGTGGCTATGCCCAAAATGGCTATGCCCAGAATGGGTATGCCCAAAATGGGTATGCCCAGAACGGGTATGTCCAGAACGGCTATTACGCCGACCGCAACGCGGCGGGTGGCGGCTACGTCCCCGTCGCGCCCAACTATGACAATCGCGCCGCCCACGGCCAGGCCGATCGCGACCGTCGGAGTGACGGCATCGCGGGTGCGGTCGTCGGGGGAGTCGTCGGCGGGGTCGCGGGCAATCTGATCGCGGGGCGCGGCAACCGGCTCGGCGGCACGCTGATCGGCGCAGGGGTCGGCGCGGCGGCGGGCTATGCAATCGACCATGGGTCCAGCAACCGCGGTCGCCGCGATGGGCCGGGGGCCGGATACGGCGTTCCCTATGCGAGTAACGGCGGGTATGCCGACGGCAGTTATACAGGGCGCGGTTATACAGGGCGCGATTATACCGACCGCACTTACCCTGCTGGCGGTTATCCGGTGCGCGGTCAGGGTCCGATCGTCACGAGCAACGGTGGCACGACGGTGACGACCACCGGGACCGGCGGCTATGCGGCGGGGGGCTATTATTTCCCGGCAGGCTCGACGACCACGGTCGTGGTCCAGCAGGCCCCCGTCGTGACGACCACGACGACCGAGATTTACGAGGACCGCGTCAACTATTCGCGGCCGCACGCGCGGACCAAGATCGTCAAGCGGTGGCGCAGACCGGTGAAATGTGCGTGCCGGTAACCCAGCCGTAGACATAAGGCGCTAAGCCGCGTTATCCGAGCGTACGCCATGACCAGGGTGATAACGCGATGCTAAGGCCGATCCTCATCGCCGCGCTGATCGCGGGCACGCTCGATTTATTGTCTGCGTTCGTTTTTGCAGCGTTGGTCGGCACGATGCCGATGGCCGTGCTCAGGTTCGTCGCCAGCGGCCCGTTCGGCGATCAGGCGCTGACCGGGAGCGGTTGGGCGGTGGCTGGACTGGCGGTTCATTATGCGATCATGACCGCGATGGTGGCGACGTTTTTCATCATTGCGGCGCGCGCGCCGACGCTGATCCGGCATCCGCTGGTCGCCGGATTTTGTTACGGGCTGCTGCTCTGGGGTGTCATGTACTGGATCGTGCGCCCGCTTCGCTGGCCAGAGATGCCGTTGCCGACGAGCGGGGGCACCATCGGCGTCGCCAAGCAGCTTTTTTCGCATTGTGTACTGGTCGGCATCCCCATCGCGGTCCTCGCCGCGCGATTTATTGGCTCGCATATCGATAAACGCGACGCTGTGTGATCGGAGGCTAGGCCGACCAGCGCAGGTTTAGGCCCGCAGCGCGTTATTACAGTGGTTTCAGTGCGGGAGTGTCGGAGATTGGTGGTTAGCTGCCGCCTGTATCTGACACCGGCATCAACTATCAACGACGTTGACCAGATTGCCCGCCGGATCGCGGAAGAAAAAGCGGCGCAAGCCCCACTCTTCTGTAGCCGGACCATAAACCACGTTTCCACCGCAAGCGCGAACGGCAGCCTCCGTCAAATCGAGATCGTCGACGCCGATCGAGATCACTGGCAGCTCTAAATCAGGACCGCCTTGACGGGCCGTGTGCAGCTCAATCTTCTGAGAAGCATCGCTGCTGAGAAATGCGATCCAGCCCATATCGAGAGGAAGATTTAGCCCAAAAACGTCTGCATAAAATTTTGCCAAGGCGATAGGGTCTTGCGCCGAAAGGTTCGCAACTATTCGCGTGACGACCACGTTCGACGACTCCTAGTGACTGACGATATTCGACCCAATCCACAATGTCTGCAATTGGGGCGAAAGCGGTTGTACCGAGCGGTCGTACTGTGCGTATCCCGTCGCCGAACGCTAGCGACGGGCGCGGCCGCCGAAGGTGACGAGGCTTTCGGCACCGTCCTTCGCGAGCGCCGATACCCCGATGAAATGATCGTCGACGGGAACTTGTTTCAGCGTCGTCGTGGTGGTCGCCACGTCGAGCGATTGCGTCCAGTCGCTCGTGCCGTCGTTGCGCCGCCAGTGGACGCGATAGCCCGCTGCGCCGGGCACCGCGTGCCACGACACCTTGGTATCGCGCGACAGGTCGCCGATCAGCGCGACCTCGTCGGGCGCGGCGGGGGCGTCGGCAAGCCGGTCGATCGTCGCGATGTTGATCGCGGCGACATGCGCGAGATACGTGAAATCCATCCGGTCGATCGTGTCGCCATAGACGGTGCCCCGGTCGGCAGCGGAGACGCCGGTGCGCAGGTCCTGGTGCTGCGCGTCCCAATTCTCGGCGCCGACCGAAAAGCGGACCGCGGGATAGCCGAGTTTCAGGAACGGTTCGTGATCGCCGCCCCGCCCGAACCGGTCGGGCCGCTGATCGAGCACCACGTCGAACCCGGCGGGGCCAGATCCACCGGGGCCAGAACCACCGAATAGCTTAGCCGCGACGCCGTCGATTGCCTTGGCGAGCGCGCGGCTGGGGCCGTCGTCTTCGCCGCCGATCGCGCGGCGACCCATCTGCTGCGCCAGATCTTCGGAGGCGCGGATGCCTTCGGAAAAGACGCGGACGCGGTTGGCATCCTTGACGCCGCCCTGGCCGATCGAATTGCCGACGATGTCGTTGTTAAGCATCGCGGTGACGCGCCAGCCGCGCGCCTTGGCGGTGTCGGCGAGCAGCGCGCCGCCGAACAGCCCCTGCTCCTCGCCCGAGAACACCGCATAGACGATCGTCGCGTCGAATTTTTTCTTCGAGAGCAGCCGTGCCGCCTCGATCACGACCGCGACGCCCGATGCATCGTCGTTGGCGCCGGGCGCGTCGCTGGTCGAATCCATGATGTCGGTGACGCGGCTGTCGATATGCCCGCCGATGATGACGACGCGGTTGGGATCGCGCCCCGGCTGGATGCCGAGCACGTCCTCGATTCGAACGCCG